>DAOUVA010000005.1 GCA_030667885.1 Phycisphaerae bacterium | reverse complement strand
TATTAATTCTCATTGTCGCTCTGGGTATAGTCTCGACCTATCGGTGCTGGGAGCAGCATTCCGAGAACGAGCATTTGATAGAATTTTACGAGCAGGACCCCGATGCGGCCCTCGCACAGCAGCGAATTGAACCAAACAGTTTGGAACACTTCCAGTTCAAACATCGTCTTTATTCAAAAGATGTCAGCGGCTTTTTCACAACAAGTAACTCCGCCGGTTCTTTCACATTGATGGCGTTTTTTGCAGCTGTTGTTTTACTTGTCTGGAGGTATAAGAATCTAAACTCCGATTCTCTTGGACTTGCCTGGTTGATTATGCGCGGTATAGCAGTTGCTCTTGTAAACTTCGGCCTTGTAATCACCAAAAGCAAAGGGGCAATTATTGCCTCAGTATTCTCCGCAACAATGTTTGTTATTTATCTTTGCCTTGGCAACCGGTTGAAAGCTCACAAAAAAGCGATATTGATTGGGTGTTTACTACTGGGCATCGCAGGCGGTTTGATTGTTGTCCAGTATGGATTAAGCCATGGCCGACTACCGGGCGGCAATTCAATGCTCGTAAGATGGCAGTACTGGGACGCTTCAGCTAAGATGTATGCCGACCATTTGTTTACAGGTGTTGGTCCCGGCAACTTTTCACACTTCTATCCGCATTACAAACCAGCTTCCGCGTCGGAATCTGTTGCTGACCCACATAACTTTCTACTCAGCATCCTTACTCAATACGGCCCCATCGGGCTTATTGGATTTTTAGCTATGATATGTATGCCATTGTGGACGGTATTATGCGGCAAGCCTTCAGGCAGCTCATCGGATGCTCATCCGCCAGAATTAGCTTTTAAAAAAACAATTATTGTCCTGGCAATAATTGCCTCGGCTGTTTTACTGCTCATTCGACCGATTATATTTCCTCTGCCACCGTCTGCTACACTTCAGGAACGGCAAGCCGGGATAATCATATTATATATTATGCCTATGATCATATTCATAGCAGGTTTCCTGCTCGCATCCGCCGGTGAGACGGCAAAAATGTCTAACTCAGGAGTTACAATCGCAGCTCTATTCTGTGCTGTATTGGGCGTTTCTTTTCATAACCTGATAGACTTTGCTATTTTTGAGCCCGGAGTATTCACGGTTTTCTGGGTGATAATAGCTTGTCTGATTGCCATATATTCTCAAACACATCCACGAGAGCAAGTCGTGCTAAAGCCTGCTCCTTTTGTAAAGATACTGACGGTGGCAGCAGGCATGGTATTAATTATTGTTTATCTCAATTATGTTGTTATTCCTGTAAGCAAAACCAGTGCTAAAATCCAGTTGGCAAACCGGGCCATATCCACGGGCCGATTCGAACAGGCTCACAAGCTACTGGACCGGGCCTCTGAAGACGACTCTTTAAGCTCCGACGCCCCATCACTGAACAGCAAACTGTATCTACACCATTTTAAGGTTACATCGAGTGTCAATCGTGACTTGCTTGTAGCAGCGGAAAAGAATGCGCTGGATGCAATTGAAGCAAACAGTGCCGCTTTTAAGAACTATGAACGGCTTACAGAAGTATATACCCTGCTCGCAGATATTTCCAAACAGCAGGAAAAAACCGACTGGCTTAATAAAGCCTTCGATAACACCTTGTTTACAGTTGAGCATCTTTATCCCGGCTGCGGCCGGCTTCGTATCGAACTGGCAAAAATCTCAGATCTTTTGGGCAAAACTGATATAGCAATCAGCCAATATGAAAAAGCCATTGAAATCGAAGATGAATATCGTGCTCAGTTTAGAGAAATGTACCCCAAAAGAGAGGAAATTGTGAGCCGACTCGGGGACAAGAAATACCTATTCGCAAAACAGCGGATAAAACACCTTACAAGCCAACCAGCTCCCTGATACAATGTGCTAATTGTGTATTACGATAAACGAGCTATTATCTCATCAGGTATATTGAAGTTAGCATATGCGTTCTGCACATCATCGTGGTCATCGAAAGCCTCCATCAGGGAAATTATTCGCCTGGCTTTATGCTCATCGCTAACCTCAATAGTATTCTGGGGCACCATTGAGATTTCAGCCACCTCGGTAGCTATTTCTTTTTCCTGGAGAGTCTTTTTCAATTCTTCATAAGCATCCGGATCGCAGGTTATCTCAAAGACCTCCCCTGTATTCTGCATGTCATCGGCACCGGCGTTGAGGGCGATCTCCAAAAGCTGCTCTTCATCGGTATTTAAGGTATTAACAGTAATAAGCCCCTTCTTGCTGAACATCCAGTTAACGCATCCGCTCGTACCCATTGAACCACCATGCTTTTCAAAGAGTTTCTTAATTTCCGGTGCGGTCCGATTACGGTTATCGGTCAATGCCTCGACCATCATAGCCACACCTCCTGGTCCGTACCCCTCGTAAAGCACCTCTTCAAAATTAATCCCCTCCAAGTCGCCGGTTCCTTTTTTTACTGCCTTTTCAATAGTATCCTTAGGCATATTAGCAGCTTTGCCCTTGTCGATTGCATATCGCAAAGTCAGATTTGTGGCGGGATCGCCCCCCCCATTTTTAGCCGCGACTATTATCATCCGAGCTATTTTGCTCCACGCTTTGCCGCGTTTTGCATCGACCACAGCTTTTTTATGCTTTATTCCAGCCCAGTGTGAATGACCTGACATAACTGCTCCTAACCAATAATATAAATGACCAAATATGAATTAGTTGAACATTATAACTATTTTTGAATAAAAAGGAATGAATTTTCTATCAAATTTTCTTCTTTTCAAGTTTGGCTTGATGTTTTCTTCTGTGACGTTTGTCTGATATCCTAAGACACCTTTTGGTTTAGGGGGCCAGCCAAATTCCTCTAAATGTTTTTTTATCAGGATCGATAAGGTATTTATTTTGGCAAGTTCCGTCTTTGCGAAATTCTCCTTTCACACACTCCCATGCTCCATCAACCTTGATTCGCAAACTCCCATCATCACTCAGCACAAATAACTTCTCAGAGTTTTTAAAGGTAATCATTGCCTCAGGACTAAAATCACTTTGGCTTAATTGTCTTACTAATACGGGAGGTGTTTCTTTTTTCCCTGACCATCGATATATAGCGTACTTTCGGCTATCGTCAAAAGAGCCGGCAATAATAAAATACGCCTTATGGAAATGAGAATATTCCATAGACCTTATCCCCAGAGAAGCCAGATCCAATAATATCGGCTCGCCAAAAATCGGTTTCCGGTTCTTTTCGAGCACAGCATCAGGATTTGTTAAAGGAACAATAATCGCTTTTGCCTGTTGGCTTATTCTATCAAAGGGGCGCGGATTTCTGAATCCGATGTAGATTGTTTTACCATCAGCAGATGAGCAAAGTCCCTCAATATTAAGGCCTTCTTCTTTCGGGGCAAGTTTTTGGCGTTCTTTTTTCGGAAGCTCACCCGCATCAAATCGAGCTGCTCTATCCAACCTCAAATAACGCATATTCTCAGACCTTACAAGATCTTGAATAAGGGTTTTGTAGGGTTTTCCTACAGGTTCAATAGTTACATTACCGTTCTGAGACTTTACTAAGGTGGCGAAAAAACGATACCTGTTAGGCCTTGTTTTGCCATCTTTATTTCTGCCGTGCGAACTAATCCAATAGATACGCGGCCCAATTATTGTCGCACCCTCAATATCGACCTCCGGGTGTTCCGGATCGATACCAAGAAACTCTGTCATATCATACGAAAAAAGAGGCAATCCACCTTGAGTGGTTTTGTAAACTCTTAAGACATTGTTCTCATCGTCGGCAACGATGAACATATCCCGGCCAACCGCCACCGCGGCCGACGCATCACTGGAACGGCGATAAACAAGAGTTCCTGATGTGTTCTCATTACCAAAAGCAAGACTTACCGCGCTGCCTATCCATACATAGAATACAAATCTGATTATAATTTTCATTTCACATACTCCACTGAGAATTTAGCTTATTATATAAAATACTTACTGTCGATTTTTTAGATATTTTAACGTGTATTTGCCGATTTATCCATATCTAAACAATTTCTACAACTGTTTCAGTAATATCCGGGGCGTTTTTGATTGGGGCGATGTTATATAACAAGGAGTCTTTGTTTACACTCAATGTATTTTATCGGATGTAAGAGTAAGCTTTCAACGAAGCCCACCGAGCAGTGCAGCAGCTAAAAGGCCTGTACCTTCGCTTGTAGTCGATTTGAGAACAAAATCGTCTATACCTGCATCAGGAGCCAGTAGAGTATCCTCTGCTTCAGGGCTACTCGACCATGCAATTATAACCACCGGTTTATCGCCAAGCGCCTTGCGGGCAGCCGGGGCAAAAGCCGTTGCGTTCATATCCGGCAAAGTGCCATCAGTAAGGATGATCCGTGGGGGATTCTTGCTAATTTGTCCCAAACCATCCTTGCCAGTATGTGCCAGATGTGTATTGAAACCAAGACGACGACACAGTTCGGCTGCACTGGAAGCCTGGGAGTTGCTGGAGGCCACAATAAGCACAGAAGGAGCACTTTCTGCAAGTTTTAGCTGACCTGTAGCCATTCTTGTTGCAGTTGAAGACAAGGCAAGCAACCGCTCTTCCCACTTGGCATTTTTGCATTCCAATTGTTCACAACGAAGATGAAGCGATTTCATTTTTTGCTGTCCTTGCCCGCCGGCATCCACCGAATCTAATCTTGCCTGCAGCATATGGTCAACACGTTTAAGTTTGGAGTTGAGTGTTTCGGTGTCGGCATCAAGAGAAATTATATCGTCAACACCTTCTTTAAACGCCAGGCAAAGGAATTCTCTGGAAGGCATAGAAGGTGCATAAAGCACAATAACACGAGGGAGCTTCTCGTTAAGAGCATCCTGAGCCAGCTTGACACCCCGACAATCCTCCTCAATCGCCGGTACGAACAGAACTGCGGGCGTCGAAGGCAACAAGCTCTTGAGCGCCTCATGTTCTTGAGGTTGATTATATTCTTCAACCTCAAATTGTTCCTGACGACAGCATTTTATCAAAGGCTCTAATACGCAGGTATTGTCTTGGTCTCTTAAGAACAATGCTTTTTTTACCATAATATATCTCCCGAAGTATTATGCATAAGTGGCAGCCTCAAAATGCTCCACTCCGTAATACCTTTTTAAGTTTTTGTCGAGGGTATCGAGCAAATCAGGCTTGGGGTCACGTGGAGTCAAAAGCACCACAATACCTCCCTTGCACAATCCGGCTTCGATGTCGGCCATGGCCGGAAAACTACCAAGAACGTCAGCTACCCGCTGGAGACGCCGAAGAATCAGATATGCAACCAGGAAATGCGGCTGGTCGCCGGGATTAAATTCAATATGACAGCGATACAAAACCGCTCCATCCCGACGACGTGAGGAAAGATAAAATTCTCCTGTCGGGTCCAAAACGGGCTGAGCGTTTTCGAGAGAAGCTGTAGATGCATCCTGGTCTATTTTCTTTTCCTCCTGACGGAAATTTTCCATACCTGCAATCAGTTTATCGGACGGGACAGGAGGCTTTTGGTTCGTCAGCAGTGACTGGACGACTTGTTCAAGATATGCTGAGCCATCGAACAAAACGTCAAAAACTTCATCATTCAGCTCAAGTGCCCCACGTCTTGCACGTTCGAGAATCGTTTCTACCTGGTGAGTGATGGAAGCTGGTTCCTCTGCACCGCACATTGTTAAATTGCCCTTTATCGAATGTACAAGACGAAAGACAGCGTCAGCGGTTTCGGTATCATGTTTTTCCTCTAACGTAAATAGCTCCTGGCTGAGTCGAGCAAGCATTACTTCCACTTCCTTGAGGAATTGTGAATCAGGTCGATCGATATCCAGTCCCTCGTAAACAGATTCATCTGTCTCGGTAGCAGCCGGTATAGTAGTTTCTGTGCTGGCTGAAACTGTTTGCGGCGTATTTTCGTTATCCATCATCAAGTCGTTTTTTTCGCACTTATCAATGCGGATGGATTTGCTAATATCCATTTCCTTACCATTCCCAAATGTTTGCGCAAATAATCCCGGCAGGTCAATTACCAAACCCATCTGTCTGCCGGTGAGTATTGCGGTTCCATTAAGACCGGGAACCTTCATCTCGGAGTCAAATTCTGAGATTACAATTTTCTGCGGATTCATGAACTCCGAAACAACAAAGGCTGCACGTTTATTTTTATACTCAACAATAATGACGCGCATCTGGTTGTCCTGAATTTTAACCGGCGGCTCACCAAAAATCTCCAGCAAATCAAACAATGGCAAAATGTTTCCAAGATATTTAATTGTACGGTGTGTCCCCCTGATAATAGTCACCTCATTAACGGAGATGGCCTGCGAGGCCACAACAGATGATATCGGAAAGGCAAAAGTCATTCTTTCAGCTCGAACAAGCAATGCGTCAGAAATATTTACGGCTGTTATCTTCGGCAGAATGAAAGAAAATGTCGTCCCCTTATCTGCTTCACTCTCGATGCGGGTTTCGCCATTAATTTGATTCATAACGTCCCGCACAACATCTAATCCCACACCTCGTCCTGAAGTAGCCGAGGTCTGTTCAGCGGTTGAAAAACCGGGAATATACAAATATTCAAATAGAGCTTCGTCAGCAAGACCGTCAAGTGTTTTTTCATCAGCCAGCTCCATCTTCAACGCTTTACGGCGTACATTTTCTTTATCGATACCACCACCATCATCTATTACGTCAATAATTGTGTTGTTTTCCGTGTTGCAGACTCTAACAGTGACAGTTCCGACAGGGTCTTTTCCCAACTTGACGCGGGTTTCTTTGTCTTCGATGCCGTGCGCCATTGCGTTGCGTATCTGATGAGCGATTGGGTCATATATCTTTTCCGAAGTCCTTTTATCAATACAAATGTCCTCACCTTCCAATTCAAATCGAACCACTTTACCCAAACGCCGTGAGGTATCGCGTGCAATCCGTCTGAATCGTGTGAATAGGTCACCCATCCCAATTGTGCGTACATCAGTAACCAGATTATGTAAATCCGATGAAATCCGAGAAGAAGTGATAGCCAGGTCTTTGACATTATCCGACAGGACACGTGAAACCTTTGCCCCTTCCTGTATTTCGCGGC
Organism: Phycisphaerae bacterium; assembly: GCA_030667885.1. Classification (GTDB taxonomy): domain Bacteria; phylum Planctomycetota; class Phycisphaerae; order Sedimentisphaerales; family Anaerobacaceae; genus NIOZ-UU13. The sequence continues at coordinate 18,406 of DAOUVA010000005.1, read as the reverse complement.
TCATCGCATTGAGATTGGAGCTAACAATAATAACTTCCCCCGCCAGTTCCAGCATATTGTCCAGGCTGCTCAGACGTACTATCATACTCTCCTGATTTGATGGGCCGGGCCCTGTGGAACTTTTTGGGCTCTGTTTTATTGTAACAGTATTCGGATCAGACATTGCTCAAAACCCTTTCTATAATCCGCTCAGCAAAAGCCGCGGTAAATGGTTTCGTTAAATAGTCATCAGCTCCACAACGCAGCGCCTGTACAACATATTTGGCATCACGGTGTGTGGAAATCACAATGACCGGTAAATGGCGGATATTCGGTCTGCGACGAATTTCTTCACACAGCTCAAAGCCGTCCATCTCCGGCATGACCAGATCGGTCAAAACTATATCCACTGGTTCATCATCAAGAACTTTAAGTGCCTCGATACCATTTGTAGCTTCGGTTATCTTGATATTAAGACTGTCGAGGACCTTAGCGATAATGTTTCGCATTGTCTCGAAATCCTCAACCACCAAAGCTTTGAGATTCATATCTGAAACAGATTTATTTTTTTCATCTGAAAAAGACTTAATCTTTTGGCTTATTTGCTCATTCATATTTACCAATATCCTTAGACTTAATAACCGGCTTGCATTTGTAATAACACAGCATAATGGCACATCATAAACCACCCCATCGTTTTCACTTTATCGGAAGAATTCAGTTGCAGCTTTAAGGAAACATATCTAAAAGATATTAACATACTCAGAGATATCACCCTAAAGCAACATCGCAATGTTAGTCCTATATTGACATGGTGTTATGCGGCGTGCGTTATCAATTACAAGGTGAATAAAAAGAGCTTATACCGAATCAATCGTTATAAGGTCTATGTTTTGTCTTTAATGTGCAATAACGTTTGATATCCTGAAAACCGGCAATAACAATGCAATGGCAATAGTTCCAATAACACCACCTAAGATCGTTATCATTATCGGCTCTATCAGTGCCATAACGTTCCTGATTGAAGATTCAAGTTTTTTCTCATAAAAGACTGATATTTTATCACAGACTTCACCAAGTTTGCCGCTTTTTTCTCCTGCTTTGAGCATTTGAATAATTCCCGGCGCCATTAATTGACTGCTGGGCGAAATCATAATGGACTCTGATAACTGGTAACCATCCCGAATTTTATCATTCACTCCAGTCCAAAGTTGTCTAAAATAGTAATTGTCACACGATCCCTGAATTACTACTATCGAATCCACCAGGTTCACACCCGTGTTGAGCATTGTTGCCATAATACGCATACTTCGAGTTACTATCGTATCAATAAACATTGTGCCCAAAACAGGTGTGCGAATTTTGATGAAATCAATAACCCTTCGGCCGGTTAAAGTTCCTGAGAAATAATATAATCCCACTGACGTCAATATCAGTCCAGTCAGAAATATTGTCATCGATTGAAAATCGCCTAAAAAACTACTGAAACCAACTACAACCTGAGTAATTTTCGGCAGAGCCGCCCCTTTGGATTCATAAATTCTCATAAACCTCGGTAATACAAAAAACATCAACGTCCCTGTCGCCGCCACTGCCATTAATGCCATGATAAAGGGATATGTAAGTGCACCTTTGATGCGTTTGCGTGTTTCGGATTCGAAATTCAGATAACCGCTGAGCACAGTAAGCATATCAGCCATTCTGCCGGACGCTTCCGAGGCCTTTACCATACTGATAAACATTTTATTAAAAATCTTCGGGTATTCAGTTAATGCCCTGGAAAATTCATCTCCATTTTTGACAGTTTCCGCTACATCCATAATTACCATCTTAAACGTTCCATATTCAGACTGCTCTGCAATAGCATCAAGAGCATCGCTAAGCACTACTCCGCTATCAAGCATCACAGATAACTGTGTCGTGAATAGTATAAGCTCATCCTGCTTAACTTTTGATCTACATAGTTGAAGCCGCACCGGTACTTTATCTTGTGCCCGGCCATGCTCGTAATCTCTTTGCGAACCGGAACATGAATCGGTTTCGGTATTTTTATATGTATCAAAATCGTTTCTATCTTGTCCCTGCTTGTTTCCAAGTGGTGGTAACTCCTGACCTTTTTCTTGAGAATCAAGCTCATCTGTAATTTTTGTTGGCGAAACAGTCATTTATATTTTATCCCACATTATTGATATATTAAAATACACAGCAAAGAGCATCATATTTCCGATTGCGCTGTTCTCAATACTTCTTCGATAGAAATAATTCCTGCCTTTACCTTTTCGATTCCATCAGATTGCAGGCATACCATTCCATTTTCAATCGCCGTTGCTCTTAGTTTCTTTAAGCTCTGCCGCTCATTAATCATTTCCAGAATTTCCTCATTCGGCACAAAAAGCTCGTGAACGGCAATTCGGCCAACATATCCGGTGTTCCGGCATTTCTTGCAGCCTACACCACGATAAAATTCTGTAATTTCTATGCCTGATTTTTCAACAACCTTTCTTATGCTTGTGGGTGGTTCGTACTCCGTCTTACAATTCGGGCAAATTTTCCGCACAAGTCGCTGGGCCAAGACTGCAATAAGTGAAGCACTTAAAAGGTAAGGCGCAACGCCCAAATCGAGCAAACGAGTTACAGCTCCGGGAGCATCATTCGTATGCAGAGTGGATAGAACCAGATGACCTGTCAGCGCCGCCTGTACGGCGATATTAGCTGTGGCTTTATCCCGAATTTCGCCAACCATAACTATATCCGGGTCCTGTCTTAATAAACTTCTCAGGGCTGTTGAAAATTCAAAACCCGCCCCTTCGCTTACCTGGAATTGATTTATTCCCTCAATATTGCACTCCACGGGGTCTTCCACCGTGCAGATGTTCACCTCTTCGCTGTTTAACTCAACAAGTGCCGCATAAAGAGTAGTATTTTTACCTGAGCCTGTCGGACCTGTAACCAAAACTATACCGTTTGGAGATTGTATTACCTTCCTGAACAACTGGAGATTTCCGTAGGAAAATCCAAGTGACTCAAGATTGAAAAGTATCTTCTGCGGGTCAATAATTCTAATCACTACTTTTTCGCCAAAGTTGCCTGGCATAACCGATACCCTTAAATCGATCGGCCTGCCTTCCACTAAAACATGGATACCACCGTCCTGAGGCAACCTTCTCTGGGCAATGTCCAGCTCAGCCATAATTTTAACACGTGAAACTATCGCGGCGTGCATCTGATAAGGAGGACAAAGCTTCACATACAGCCTGCCATCGACTCTGTAGCGAACGCGGAGTTTCTTATCATCCGACTCTATGTGAATGTCACTGGCATTTTCCCGCACGGCGTTATAAAGCAGATAATTAACGAGCTTTACGACAGGTGATTGCCCTGCCACCTCCTCAAGGTCGCTTATATCCTGCGTAATGTTTTCAATCAACGTAAAATCATCCAATCCCTCATCATCGATTATGTCATCAATGACAAAGACATTGGCAGCGGGCAAATATGTCTGCAGAGTGGCTTTGATGTCGTTACTTGTTGAACAGACTATCTGAACTTTGCAGCCGCTTATCCGCTCTATTTCATCAATTAAAAATACGTTTGTCGGTTCACTAACGGCTACAGTGAGAACATCATGAACCTTAAACAGTGGCAGAACAACATATTCTTCGAGAAATTCTCTCGGCATAATCTCAATGGCTTTTGTGTCGCATATTTTCGGGCTAACCTGAGCATATGGCACACCATAGCCCTCTGCCAGTGCCGAGGCTATCTGATTCTCCGTACAATAGCCCATCTCCACTAAAAGCTCACCAAGCAGCTTACGATGGCCTTTTTCTTTCTGTTCAGCCAAAGCCTGTTCAATTTGCTCATTAGTTACAACACCACGGGCAAGAAGTAACTGCCCAAGCTGCATTTTATTTTCCACAGCTATTTGACTCATAGCTTTTCCTAATTTTTTAAAGCTCCGTTAATACAAACCAGAGAAGTTATATATTTTCTACACAAAACTCTTTACCGCCTCCGCAAGTTCCACGTAGTGTCTAAACTCTTTTTCGAGCCGAGTGATTTCAAGAATTCTCATGCAGTTCTCATCAAGCCCGGCTAATCGAAACTCACATTTGTTTTGGTTACAATAGTCCCTCGCCCACAACAACTGTTCCAATCCTTCACCATCAAAAAATCCCAAACCACTCATATCCAACACCACGCCGGTTTTACGTCTTGAGATTATATCAGTGATACTACTTTGGAAAAACTTGACATCATCGCCGTCCAGTTCACCCTGCAGTTCAACAACCGTAACCTCATTATAATCTTGTATTTTAATTTTCATCTGATTAGCATCCCCACAGCCGCGGCCCCATATTCCACAGAGTCACCGTTTCGGTGAATTTTATTGAAACCATTCTGTATAAGGTCCCAGAGCAGCCCGACATCACTGTCGAGAAATACTCTTCCGACTTTTTCATCAAACTGTGTGCCCAATCCATTTTCTATCTCTTCAAGTGCATGCTCTACAGTCATTGCATCACGATAAGTTCGCTTTGATGTCATTGCATCGAAACTATCCGCCAAACCGACAATTTTACCTGTAAATGGTATCTGCTCACCGACCAAACCATCCGGATATCCACTACCGTCAACTCGCTCATGGTGAGATAATACGCCCGGGATAATATCTCGCATTTGTTTTATTTCATGTAAAATACCAGCACCTATCGACGGATGTTGCTTAATACGGTCGAATTCCTGCTCAGTCAGCTTACCTTTCTTTCGCAATACTACTTCCTCTATACCTATCTTTCCAATATCGTGCAGTAATCCAGCCAAATAAACCATGTGTATTTGTTCTTCATCCAATTGCTCCTGCTCCGATATCTTCTCAGCAATCCATCGTGAAATAAAAGCAACTCTTTCAGAATGACCGTGTGTGTACTTGTCTTTTGCGTCAATACTGCTTGTCAGAGCTTTCAATGATCCAATGAATAATTCTTTTAGATCTTTAAAGAGCCTACCGTTCTCGACAAAAACTGCACATCCGCCAGCCACGGAATTAAATAATTTTATATCGGTGCTATCAAAATCCTGTTTGCCTATCCTGTTTATGGCAACCATCAGCCCCATTACGCAGTTACCATTCTCGTTTTTGCCTGTAATGCCGGATTCTGTTTTCTCCTTACCGAATAAAGGTACGGCAATAATATTATTTATATTTTCAGGCCAATCATATTTAAAAGCGGAATCAACCTCGCTGTCCAGAAGTGCTTCTTTACCGCTGTTTATTTCCTCCATCAATCCGCTATGTAAAACAGCCGCCGTTTGTTCATCTATATCTATCAGGCCTGAGCCGGCGGTCACAACCAACTGTTGCTTGTCATCGATCGTCTTCTCTAGCAATATTGCGATACCTTCGACACAAACAATTTCAGTTAAGCTGTCACAGGCTATCTGTAGAAAGTTAGCATCCGATTCGGTAACCTTCATATTTGTACTGAGCTTGTGAAGCAGTACCAGTTCCTCGTATGTCTGTGACAGCTCAGTGCCGACCATTTCAATCTGTTTTTCTGCTTTTGTCTCAGCTTGAAAATTTTCTACTAAAAGCTGAAGCATTTCCGCTAAATAGTTGCTGTCCGTCTGAATCGGATTCACACAGTTAGTATCGTTTGCCGGGACAGAAGCAGGACATGGTGATTTATCACCCAGGTCAATCAAAGCTGTTCCTGCAACTTCTCCGTCTTTGTTACTGAGGCGAGCGGATTTCAGAACAACAGCCAAAACAGAATTTGTATCACCAAATCTCCATACGGGCATGCTGGTCTCATCATTACAACTTTTCTCGCTGAGTCGGCCTAAAGCCAGCCGACTTAGTTTACTTAACTGTTCAGGTTTACTTTTATATTTACCGCCTTCACACAATAAGACAACTTCATCGTCGTTATTGCAAACTGCAAAATTAAAGCCGAACTTATTTATCTTGGCCCCAAAGCTCTCAAGCTGGCGTCGTTGTGACAGACTTAAAGTTTTCCTTGCAATATCCAGCATAGCTCCCTACCGATTATTTCATATCAATTATATTAATTCTTTTTGTTAATGGTCAATTGCTTACCATTACCTGCTTTTGGTACAAAACATCTTCGATATTTCCCAACAACTCCTTTGGGCTGAATGGCTTGCTCAGACAACTCGATATCCTTAAATCTTCCTGCTGCTCTTTCGAAATAGCAAAGCTTCTGGCAGTTAACATAATTACCGGTATATCCTTCGTGTCATCTCGTTGCCGAAGCTTCTCCACAAGTTCCAGCCCTGACATAACCGGCATTTGAAAATCTGTAACAATGATGTCCGGTTTCTCTTCGCAGGCCAGATCAAAGGCCTCGGCGCCGTTATCAGCCGATATGACCTCATAACCATTGTTACGAAGTTTTATCGCAACCACATGAACGATGTGTATTTCATCATCCACGACTAAAACTTTCTTACCTGTCATGATCTTGCCTCCTCAAAAGATTAATACATAGCGTGCAGCGTCGGGTGTACGCTTAATTTTTTATTTACAACTTATTATACGGTTCTGACTGCCTGCCCTGTGGCCAGAGGTAATTCAAAGCCGAAAGTGCTCCCAACACCAACCTTGCTCATAACGAATACTCGACCGTCGTGAACCTTCTCAATTATTTGCTTAACAAGGTTAAGTCCGAGACCTGTACCTTCTGCCTGCTTTTTATTGGCACTAACCCTGTAAAATTTATCAAAGACATGTTCTATGTCATCTTCGGGGATACCAACTCCTGTATCAGTGACACTGACCCGTACCAAAGCCGCATTTTCGTCAACTTCGGTTTCAATTTTCACCGACCCCCCAGACGGAGTATATTTGACGGCGTTACTTAACAGATTAACAATAACCTCTTGAATCATATCCTTGTCAACGTCCACCTGGTCGTAAATAATTGGCTTTTGCCCAATGACCTTTACTTCCTTTTCTTCAGCATAACCTTTAATCATTTGCAACTGTTCTTCTATAAGCATTGTCAAGCTGGCCGTCTCCTTATTTATTTTTATAAGACCAGATTCTATTCGTGAACAATTCAGAATATCTTCAATCAGTCGATTCAATCTTTGGGCCTGACTTTGAATTACGGAATAAAATTCTTTTCGCGTCTTTTCATCATTAGCTTCACCATCAGCAAGCATTTCCGTAAAGGCTGTAATGGAAGCAAGAGGTGTCTTGAGTTCATGCGAGACATGACTTACAAAATCATTTTTCATCTGCTGAACTTGCTTTTCTCGTGTAATATCATGCAGCACGGCCACCGCCCCGCATACCTGCCTGTCCTGGTCGTAAAGACATGAAACAATGCAGTCAAATATTTCCGATGTTTTGTCTTTTGAAAATTCGATCTCTTTTCTTGTTGCCTGTCCCATGCTTTGTCTGTTGTGGCTTAGAAAATGGGCAAATTCATCCTGTTCAGGCCCAATCAGTTCACTTACGGGCTTGAGCTTTGAACTGTTATAATCAAAATTGAAAAGCCGGCCAGCCGCCTCATTCGCCATTAACAATCTGTCAGACTCATCAATAACAATAACCGCGTCACGAATGCTGTATATTATAGCCTCGGTGTTTTCGCCCCGTCTTTGTGACAGTTGAAATTTAACCTGCAAATCTCTGATTTTCTTTTCATACTCAGTAATACGAGAAGTGCAGCCGGCAAAATGCTTACGTAGAGCCTGGTACAATTCGTCTATTTTTGTCAGCTTGGGCGGAGGAAAGAATCTCTTCCCATCATGGGTATCACCTGATTTATCATCCTGGAGCAGCGTGGCTATGGACGTGACTGCTCTGGTCAGTCTTAACTGATACCAACCCAGATAAATCACGCCCACAGCCCCAAGAATACAACATACCGACGCAACCGGAATCCGCTGCACAAAACCGGTGTAGCGCCAATCCTCTTGTGTGCCAGAATCCTGCCATTCGGCAAGAGCACTTATAAACAGACTGCTCGCCACGATTACTGTGACTATCGCATATAAGATTCTTCTTAGTTTCAAAACAAACTCCAGTGTTTGTTAAATTTCAAACTGCACTTTAATTATCGGACGAACATCATCTTCGCCACTTGTCGGAATCTTCGCGTTCAATATCACCAAGAAGAATTCTCTCCATACTATCCAACTCATCCGGCCTTGTCTCACCAATGATTCTTTCTTTGAGCCGAATCGCCTCAAGGTATGAAGGACGAAGCTCAAGCACATAGTCCAGCACCTTCATTGCAGTATCAGTATCACCTTCGATATAGTGTCTGGCTGCTTGCGCATAACGGTCTTCGGCCAATCTTGCCTTGCCTGCCCACTGCAATTCTTCCTTTGCGCCTAATCTCTTGCGGCGAATATCGTCTATCCTGGCATCACTATTGGTCTCCTTGGCCTCATCAATGATGTGAGGTGTCAGCAGTATTATAACTTCCTGTCGTTGAACCGAATCAGTCGTTTTTCTAAAGAGTGCACCAATGAACGGCAAATCACCCAACAAAGGTATCTGGCTTCGGCTTGCAACTATAACATCTCTAAACAGACCACCGATAACAATAGTCTCGCCATCTTTGACCATTATATTGGTCTTCAGTTCTGTCGAGAACTCGTCAGGAATATCATTAGCTTTTACGGTACCGGAACTGTCCTTTGGATAAATATCCATCCGGATGTACCCGTCATCGCCTATATAAGGTCTGAAAGAAAGCTTGACACCTGTTTCGAGGAACTTAACATCCTGAGTCGTGGAAGTCTGTGTCTGTGTGGTCTGAGATATATAACCTATCTTGTTGCCGATATAGACCTGTCCAAGTTGTTTATTAATTGCCAGAATCTTTGGATTAGCAAGAATCGTGGTGTCGGTTACAGTCTCTAATGCACTAATGAACGCTCTGATATCGCCCGCGCTAACGCCAATTTTCAACCCGGAACCTCCGATATTAGCAAAACCGGTTGTTTCTATTGGCGATCCTGCCGATAAAGCCCCAGCCTGTTGCAGAGGATTCAAACCAGCCGTCTGAGAACCCTCAATATAACCACCCAAAACAGCATCTGCCGTACCTGTTCCAGCATCTGTGCCCGTCAGACTTACACCAGCCGCAAAGCTTAAGTCAACACCCAGTTCCAATCCTTCGGTCAAAGTAGCACTGAGAATTGTCGCCTCGACCAGCACCTGCTTGGGCCTAATATCCAACTGCTTAAGCATCTTTTCCGCTTCAGCAATATTTTCAGGATAGTCCTCGATAACTATGGTGTCATTCAAAGCCATAGTATCGCCACCGCCGGAATCTGCGGTGATAGAATCACCGACAGGCACGAGGTTCTCTGCAGCAGAACTGCCCTGAATGCTTCCGGCAGTGCTAATTACCGGAGTGATTAACTTCATTGCTTCGGCAGCGCTGATATAGTACAAAGTAAAGATTTTGTATGTCATTCGCTCGGGATCTGCCATAATCTTGTTATATTCATCCCTGGTATATACCCTGATAAGATTACCCCTTTTCTCGTACTTAAAGTTATCACCCAGGATCGCATCCATAACTTCATCGAAGGTCACATTGGTAAGCTCCCTGAACGCCAATAAGCCATCGACGTTTGGCGTAGGCACAATGTTTCTCCCACATATATTGCCTAACAATGCCAGGGCCTTGCGAACACCAAAATTCTCCTCACATTTAAATACCGGAATCATCCCATTTTGGAGAACACTTTCCTGGCTACCACCTGTTGCAACCTGTGCTACACTTACATTTGCCACAAGATTAGCTTCAGCCAATCCATGGTTAACGTCAGCGACCGCAATCGCTGCCATCAGAACCAGCACAATACTCCATACAACTAATCTGGATCTGATTTTGTTCTTGCCATTTGAATTCTTTTTTCGATACATAATTCATCTCCTGTTCTTTTCTTGCGAATAGCATTTCGCACCTCGCTACCAGCTATCCGCTGTTTCAGTTTACCTGTGTCATTTTCAAAGTTATCTTCGATTCCTTACAACTCATTACCACTATGTTTTCTTTGATTTCAACTACTTCACATTCATACCTGTCAATTCCGTCACTGACGAACAATTTATCCCCCACTCTCAATACCTCGTTATTGATAAAAGCCAGAGGAATTTTGCTCGAAACTATTGCTTCAAGCTTCAAATTTTCCGCCACTCTTCTGATTACTTCTTGGTCATCATCTTTTGAAACGATATCAATTTCTTCAACGCCGACTTTAGGTCCCCACCCATCAACAAAGTCCTGCCAGCCGTTTGAAGCAAAAAAATCTCTGGTTACCACATCATTTCGTCCTGCAACTCGTGGTAATTCTATAAATGATATTTTTAATTCCGTTTCAGACTGAGTTTCCATATTATTAATCAGTTCCGTTATCAGCTCTGCGTCGGCAGCCTTCGGAGACGTTTTGGTGAGCACCTTGATCCACATAAAAGCCATTAGTACAATCAAGCATAATGCCAACACCGCTTTTTTCTTCTCCGCGGCCAAAAGGTTAATATACCTGTTAGCGCCCCGGCTGTTATTTCCCGCGTTTTGTCTCATAATCTTCTTTTGCCTTTTTATCCCTGTCCAACTTTCGCCCTGTAATAAATAATCGCCATTGACTCCATACCAACCTGACCGTTAAAATCACTGTCGTTTGAAAGTTTTACCTGCTCGATACGAACCAATCTGTCCAATCCCTGAAGCTGTCGATAGAATTCGAATATCTGAGCTAATTTCCCTTTACATTGCATTTTCACAGGTATGCAGTTTAACTTCTCAGCTTTTATTTCCTTGTGGGGTTCGATCATCTGATCGCTCAAGTTGTGCTTATTCATCAAAGCAGCGATTTTATGCAAAAAAACACCGATATCACTTTGCTGGGGTATTTTCTCCTCATAGTTTTCAAGTTCATGCCGGAGCTCCAACAATTGCTCATTGAGCAGTAATCGTTGTTTATTATCCGCAGCGCCCTTAGCAATAGTGAGTGCCTGTGATGATTTTATTTGCCTGATAGCTTTCATTTTACTGCGTAAGGGCAGATATCGAAATAACACAAATCCGCCAACAATAACTCCGGCTATGATACAAATCGTTAGTTGTTGTCTTTCTCTAAACAGCATCACGTCTTTTACCTTTTACTGTTCTCGATAATTTGCCAGATACGAACTTATCTCAAACTCACTAATCTGTATCTGGTTATTTAGTTCGTTTTTTTGAACATTCCCTTTTGAGTTCTCATTCTTTATCTTCGAATGAAAAGAAGGATTGCCTGCTACGGATATCACAGCGGTTCGTGAAAAAGACGGAACAACCTGATAAAAATATGGTGAGTCCTCTAAACTGCATATCAAAGCCGCCACATCGCTCGCATCCGCCGCCACGCCACCTATAAGCACTCTAAATCTCACATCCCCAAGGGGCAGATCCTGCTTCGAGCTCATCGTTGCCCTGACCGCTTTTACAACATTACCTGCCCGCGGTGATAATTCGCCCTGCCGTTTGTTCTCAATTTTCTCAGCAATAAACTCTACTTTTCCGAGCACTATCTTTTCATCAATCAAAAAACTCATTTCCGCCAATACACCTGCAACATCAATTTTGGAATCAATTTCTTCTATGTCTTCCGCTTTTTCCTGTAAACCTCTTAATTCGCTTTTAAGCTCGTCTAATTTGATTGACAGACCTTCCGCTTGTATCTGCCTGTTTTCCATTTGAGCACTCTGCGCTCTGGCATTTGAAATCGATTGAGCGGTAATAAAATTCCAAACCACCATTACCACAAATACACCACCCAATGCGATGTATTGCGTGCGATAGCTGATCTCGCGACGTTTACCGCTCTTATACCATTCTGGAAGAAAATCAATTTCTTTCATACTCGTATCTCTTCTGAGGTTTCGTAATCCATGCTCTCTGTTCTTTTCCAGCCCTTGAGACTAAGTCCCACAGCGACCGCCCACTCACAAAGCAAACCTCGCCTATCACTATCAAAATTCAGATTTTCCCTTTCTCTTGACATATCGAATCCTTTCAACGGCTGTGCCACCTCAATCTCAACAGCCAATTGCCTCTTCAAAACATCAAGCAAAATATATTCGTAAGCCCCTCCTCCGGTAAAAAATGCCTGCCCAACGCGTTTGCCTCGAAATGTTACCGTATAATATCTAAGGCATAGGGATATCTCTCTTGTCAGCTCTTCAGCAACCTCACTTGCCGCATCAACAATTGCCTGTCGCGTTGTTGCTTCTAATTTCTGTTCGTTGCCGTCATCGGGCTGCTCCAATAAGTCATGATTCGGCGTCGAAAAGCTCTTTTCCATTTGCAGTGCTTCCCGCAACATCTCAGCTTCGCTAATATCGACACCTAATTTAGCTGCAATTTCTTCATTGAATTTTTCCCCGCCAACCGGTATCTGCTTTACGAAGCTGATTTCTCCACGACGACCAAAGACAACAGTGGTAAACTGATTTCCAACATCCACAAAAACAACCGTACGTTCTCTGTCCTCCTGACGTCTTAGTGACCTCTCAAAGCTCCTGAACAACGCGCAGGGAATCGTATCTATTGACACTGGTTTAAGCCCGGCTTGCTCAAGCAACTCTATGTGGCTCTTTATCGTTTCATTAGCTGCCGCAAATAATATCAACTCATTCTTAATCTCGTCGCCCTGGTGAACATTTCCGGCAATCATATACTGCATTGCGTCTTGATCCGGGTCTAATCCAAAACGCTGGACAACTTCTTTCCTTAAAGCCTGCTCTATCCCATCACTTTGGTCCTCAGCCAATCTCAAACTCGTGATCTCCAATCCATCATTCGGCAGAGATGAGACAACATTAGTTCCATGAAATCGACCCTCTGCAAGCATTTGTTTTATAGCCGAAACAATGAACATATATTTTTCCTGCTCGTCATTTATCCCGTGATCAATGCGAGTTTTCTGAGCAGCAATAACACTTAACTGCTCTCCATTGACCAGTAGTTGAATCATCTTGATAGAGTTATGACCTATGTCCAACCCTATCGGCAGCAAGCCTCGACTTTTTAGAGCCCAGCTTAACATTTATACATTTTCCTCCTCAGTAGTTTGTGGCATTCCCTCGCTCGCAGTAGAATTACGACTTAATTCTTACACAGAAGTAAACTTGTTTTCACAAAAGCAACAGCGGCAATTCCGCTGGCTCCCGCGTTCATATTCACTGAATCGAAACATATCCTGTAACAGGCTCTACTGTAATTATTGAGGTCGTTGAGCCCGCTTGCAGGTTGATAACGCCATTGTTCAAAGGAGTGCTACTGCCGTTATAGGGACTCCCAAGATAATCAAATGTAACTTTGCTGGTTGAATCAAAATCAACACTAACAATATCGACCTTCTTCAGCCTGCCGTCATTTTGAAAATCTATAACGTAATTGAAACCCTTCTTAACAGGATGCGGTAATGGATTACTGTCTTTGTCTTCTATCCAGTAACTGTCTGCGCTGGTATCAAATACCACTGAAAAATTTTGAGCCCTGCTGATTGCCATACTCTTGGCGTATTCCAGGTCCGCTGTGAGCATATTTGCCGCAGAGCGAATCTGCATACTGGCGGCCGAACTCATCATCGGTATCGCTGTTAATGCCGCTATCGAGATTATCACAACCACAATTAGAAGCTCTACCAAAGTAAAGCCGGCGCATCGGCCTCGTAAATTACATCCGTCATTACCTTTAAAATACGAACAACCCAGCCTTGCCTGTGGATATGTTAATTTTAACATCCTAACAGCCCTCTTCTTTCTATTGCGGCACATTATCATCACTTCCCTTTGCTCTTTTTTCGTCCTATTAATGACCTATCTTTACTGACCAATCTACGGGCCCAAATGAACTACAGTATCTATCATATTATCCGACCGGCCCAGATCGACAGAGCCATCAGATTAAATCTTCCTGTTTGGGGCTTTCAAGTACAGATAAACCAGCATAAATGTCATCTCCTATACCTTCTGCAGTTAAGGCCAACAGAATTGGTACAATCGTCAAAACAGTACGACAGGAATTAACGAAATATTCCAACCTTTTATAGGGCCGTGATATGAAATCGGTATTACTAACATATTTTTGTTTTTTCTTTTCATAGCATATAAAGACCGATAAGCATTAGCCGACAGCAGTCATCAGTCCGCCTTATGCTTTCGTGGATTTAGACTAATCGTCATCACTCACGATATTATTGCCGCCGGCGTCAAGCAAATTACCTGCCCAGCCGATAAGCGTAGTGTTTATTTGGTACTGACGGACCATTCCATTTTCCAACACATCAAATGAAATAGTCACAAATCGGCTATATGGCGGGAGCGCATCAAAGCTAAATTGCACATTTGAGCATTGAGGTATTAACGTTACGTACGTAACGCTGTAACTACTCGTTGAGAGCGTTTGAACATCGCTCAAGCTTACTATTGAAGCATCTGACAAAGGAAATTCACAAAATCTCAGATAATCTCCGCCTGCCCCTCTTTCGATAAAGACCAATTCATTTATATTGATTTGTCCATCACCATTATTGTCCGCTCGCCAGATAGCTATTTCGCCGCTGGGTGTTCCACATATCAACTTGCAATGTCTAATCAGCTCCGAAATCCTAAGTGTTGCGAAACGGACTTGCGCCTGTTTCTGGCTCGTGTCATCTGTTGTATCATTTGCAGCACCCACAGCAAAAGCCAGTGTAGTCACTGCGGCTAATATTATGCCGGTAACAATCAAAGCAAGCAGCAGCTCAACTAACGTAAAACCTTTCTTATATCTGACATCTCTCATATGGGATAAACCTGAATACCAAACTCAGTTTTCTTATTCACTCACAAGTCGATTTATACTCGCAATTTCCTTGCCACTGTAATAAACTCGCACCGTAACGTGAATAAAATCGCATTTTTCTGGTTCACTTTGCGGCGGTTGTTGTGGCACAGTAACATATTGACAGCTAACGTTCCTGCTGAGCATCGTGTAATTTGAGTCTGTAAATACCACCCCACCTGCATCCTTTACCTGACCCTGGGCTTCGGAAAAAGCACCATATCCGGCTACTATCTGATTAAACGGTGTATTAACAATCTCCTGCATCAAATCGTTCGCTAACTTTGCACCTAAGGTTCTTCGCATACCTTCAGCCTGCACAGCCGCTCCAGACGTAAATGGAAGCAACACGCCAGCCGCGGCGATACCTAATACAACCGTGGCTATCATTGCCTCAGCAAGTGTGAAAGCTTTCGCATTCTTCATAACTTCTCATCACTTTCTAAAGAGCCGCATGTGCGGCGGAATCATCTGCTTGGAATAATCCGGTCTTTGTATCAATTCTCCATCCGGCGTTACCAACTCCTGCCGGTTCGCCATCAAAACGAACCGTATTTAGATTATTAAAAGGATTAACTGGAATATCGTCAACATACGGACCATACTTTCCTACCTTTGTTGTCAGAGCAGTTTTGAAACTCTCGAAAGAATTAACCGGCGGAAGACAGTTTTCGTGCTGAGCACAGTACAAATCAAGCTGAGAACGCATCTGATGAAGTCCGTCGATCAATTCGCATGTCCTGGATTCCTGGGTAGCTTCAGTAAACTTCGGAACAACTGACATAGCAGCCACGCTTAACACGACCGCTATGCTTATCACCTCAGTATATGACAAACGGTTCTTCTCTCTCATAACCCCTCTCCCGATATTATTCAAAAAAGGCTGACCAGCTTTTGCAATTTGCTAAACCTGGTCAGCCATGGATAAACATTGTTATTCTAAAGTTAGAGTATTCATTAGAGATTTATGTGGTCTTTCGTGCCATCATTGTCACCATCATAGCTGTCGTCAGCATTGATTGAACCTGTGGTGTCATCATATTCCCAACCACCGCCGTCATTGCCGATGAGTGCATCTTCATCGAGGGTGTCATCGTTATTAAACTGATTTATCGGAATCTTCTGCATGTAAGGACCGTAATCGCTACCTGTGGCGGCGCCATAAATATCGGTGGTGCCTGTCATTTGTGCTATAAAGTTACCGAATTCAGGTGGATTATCGTTGTGCTGAATTTTGTACAGCTCAATTTGTGAACGCAGCGTTTGAAGATCAGTACACAGAGCTGACAATTTGGCTTCGGTACTGGCTTCTGTGAACTGAGGAATTACGATAGCTGCCAAAATACCCAAAATGACAACAACAATCAGAATTTCGACTAATGTAAAACCGCTTCTTTTAGATTTCATTTTTTGCCCCTTCTCATTAAAAAAGTTCTACTTACTGTCTGATAAATCACACAACATTCAGCATAATACTTTTCCTCAGCAATCAGGGTATCAACCCTATATATACATTGCTTAACCGTACCTTTAATCTTCTGTCCGTTTCAACCCTCCTAATATTAAAAACCGCGAAAATACACAAAATATATACTTCTAATCAATCTCATTCGAACGCAGGATGGCAAATAAAAGTCTAAATTCAAACGTCCGAAAACCTTCCAGATTGCTCTTTCAAAAAACAACCATCCAAAGAAAATATAAGAAACAAATCCCGTGCTGCCAAACTTGTAGGTGTGAGATTATCAGATATGACTGAACTCCACATCAAACCCTGCCCTGAGCAAAGCCGAATGGGTACGAAATGATAACTTATCTAATCAGGAGGGACAGATGATAATCAATAGTCAATATACTGGGGCGTATTTTCGATGTGTATTTTTCTTGTGGATTCGCCTGCGTGTTCAAGCTCTATCCGAATGTAGTCTATAGCCTGTAGCGCCGCTTCGATTTTATCGGCCCACTCAATCAGAACCACTGAGCGAGGGTAACAGAAGTCATCAAAGCCTAACATCTCAAACTCGGAAACAGAATTCAACCGATAAGCATCTATGTGGTAAATATCCAGTCTGCCGGCATACTCATTAACTATGACGAATGTTGGACTATTAACTTCTTTGCAGTCTTCTGCCCCGGCACCGGCTGCAATACCCTTAATCAAATGCGTCTTACCGCTGCCTAACTGCCCACAAATACCTATAATCTCCCCCCCTTTTAGTTGCGAGCCAAGCTTTCGACCAAATTCTATGGTCTCTTCCGGTGAATTCGAAATAGTATTAATATCCATAATAAACATCTCTGATCCGGCGTCATTTAACGGAATCATTTACCCAACTGTGCCGGGTAGTAATAACCCATCGTCTGAGCAGCAACGCCTAATCGGTATTGATGGTCCTGCATAAGACACCGAAGCTGTTGAGAAGAAGGTATGGTTGTCGTGTAAATGCGAAGCTCTCCTTTTAGGCTGGTAATTACCTCTTCCCGATGATCACCCAGACAATCAACTACCGCTATTACCCTGCCTTCAATAGGTTGTATAGCCTCGCCACCCCAGTCACGAATCGCGCCGGAGACAGCTACTTCCTTTTGAGGATCCGAATCCCACCAGAGAGCACGTGGGCTCAGAGAACCGCTTTCCGTAAACTCAATCAGCCGGCCTTTGGCACTATAAAGCCACCGCTGCTTTAAATCTCTTTCGCCGGCATAAACTTCCATACCGGGTGAATCTGCGAGGATATCGGCTGCCATTCCCTGGCCGTGAACATGGCGAGTGGGTTCCTTATGGGCCCATAGTTTGCGACCGGTCCTGGCGTCCACTACACAGATTGCGTCGGTTTTCTGTCGCGGTTCAATCCCGTAGAAAATCTCCAACCCGGGATTATCCGGATCGATATCGGCAACGTAGGCAACATCAGGATGTCCCATCTCTAAAGTCCAGAGACCCTTGCCGTTGTCATCAATCACTGCGGCTCCCATAACCAGTTCATCCTTACCGTCCTCGTCAACATCGGCTGTAATTAAACCGTGGCCACTCTGTCCTCCGTACTTTTTTTCTTCCTGTGCTGACTCCCAGTACCATATTTGATCAAAGTTCTTATCCAACGCCTGCATCTTGATAAGCTTGTAGGTTCCACGTTGTATTATCAATGAGGGCTTTTTGCCGTCAAGATACGCTACCGTAAGAAAATTACGGCAGTAATAGTTATATTTGGTAAATCCATCCCGACTCAGCCACGCCGTTTTAGCTACTACTTTACCGCTTTCTCCATCGATTTTAACCAGATACTCCGGGCCGCTTTGGACAAGTCCCTTTTCGTCCCGTGGGTCTCCGACGCCGGCCTTACAATAAACCTCAGCTTTACCATCGCCATCCACATCATAGACAATCCACGGCGAATACCAAATACCGGCCTCGATGGACCAGCCCATATCGTAGCGCCACATCATTGTCCCATCTAAGCGATACGCTTCGAGCTTGTATGTGGTTGTGCTTTTCTTCCAGTAGCCCGGCTGTTGATATGGGTCGGTATTGAAATTGGGTTGTTTGATAATATATTCATAAG
>DAOUVA010000473.1 GCA_030667885.1 Phycisphaerae bacterium | reverse complement strand
TGGGGCCCGGCGGTAGCGATGAAAACGGCGGGCATGCCGTCAACAATCAAAGCAATCGGGCCGTGCTTCATCTCCGCGGCGGGCAGGCCCTCGGCGTGAATATAGCTTATCTCTTTTAGCTTCAGTGCCCCTTCAAGAGCAACGGGATAATTGAAGCCTCTGCCGAGGAAGAGCCAATTTTCCTGGTCGATATTTTCGGCGGCGATTTGTTTGATATGGTCGGACTGCGTTAGTATTTGGCTTATCTTGTCCGGTATTTGTGAGAGCTCCTCGATGTATCTTTTTGCCTGGTCGCTGCGGATGTGTCTTCTTCTGCCTAATTCGATTGCCAGCATTGTCAAGACGGCAACCTGGGTGGTAAATGCTTTTGTGCTGGCGACTCCGATTTCGGGCCCGGCGTGTAAATATACTCCTGCATCGGTGGCTCTGGCGATTGAAGAGCCGACCACGTTAACGATACCGAGCACCGTTGCTCCCCGCTCTTTTGCTTCCTCCACCGCAGAGAGGGTATCGAGAGTCTCGCCGGACTGACTTATCGCTATAACTAAAGTGCCGTCTTCTATGATTGGGTTTCGATATCGAAATTCGCTTGCGTATTCGGTTTCGGCGGGTATGCGCGCCAAATGTTCAAACAAAAATTCTCCAACCAAACCGGCGTGGAACGCCGTTCCACATGCGGTGAGGATGAGCCGTTTGGTGCGTGTCAAATCTCGCAGATAAGAATTTATACCGCCAAGTTTAATCCTGTTGTTTTGTTGGTCTATTCTACCGCCCATACATGTGGTCAGTGCTTTGGGCTGCTCAAAAATTTCCTTGAGCATGTGATGTGGGAAGGTGCCCAGCTCGATTTGTTCCAGGGAAAATTCAATCTGACTGAGCTCTTTGCTGATTGTGACATTGTCAATTGTTTTCGTATGGAAGCCATCCGGGGTGACTGTCACCATCTCATTGTCGGCAAGGTATATCGCCTGAGCGGTATGCTCAATGATAGCGGACGCATCCGAAGCCATAATGTATTCGCCATCGCCGACTCCCAGAATCAGGGGGCTGCCCTTTTTTGCTCCGATAAGCATATCGGGAAAGTCCGAGCAGACAATCGCCAGGCCGAAGGTGCCGGAGAGTTCCTGAAGTGCTCTCTGAACGGCCCATTCGAACTTTGTCTGCGGCTCGGAATTCATTGGTTCTTCAAAGCTGTCAGGTTTGGCGTAAAAATAACCGATTAAGTTTGCTATCACTTCGGTATCGGTTTGGCTGGCAAAGTGGGCACCCTCATTCTGGAGCCAGGTCTTTAAGGTGCCGTAGTTTTCTATAATTCCGTTATGCACGACCGCGATTTTTCCCGTGCAGTCCAGATGCGGATGCGCATTAACAGCGTTGGGCTTTCCATGTGTTGCCCAGCGGGTATGGCCAATACCGAAAGTTTCAGCGGCAACCGGTTCATCGAGAACATCTTCGAGAGCGCTGATTCGGCCGCTGGTTTTTTCGATTCTTATCGAGCCGCCGCTCAACAGGGCGACACCGGCCGAATCATAGCCTCGATATTCCAGGCGCTTGAGGCCTTCTATGAGTATGGGCTGGGCGAGTTTTTTTCCAAGATAAGCTACTATGCCGCACATTCGTTATTTACTATTTACTATTTATCCTTTATTATGGTTTTTCGTGTTTTTATGGTCATCTATTGTCCTGTTCCGAAAGTGAATAGTCAAACATTAAATTATGATAGTTGTTATCGACTACAATATTGGAAATGTCAAGAGCGTATGTAACGCATTCAGGCATATCGGCTGTGACGTGGAGCTTAGCTGCGCACCGGAGGCGGTTGAAAATGCCACGGGTATTGTTTTGCCCGGTGTGGCGGCTTTCGGATATGCCATGAGTGCTTTAGGACCTCTTGCCGAGTTGATAAAAGAGGTTGCTCTCGGCGGCAAGCCGCTTTTAGGTATTTGCGTGGGCTATCAGATGCTTTTCGATGAAAGCTGCGAATACGGCGAGCACAGCGGTCTTGGATTAATCGAGGGAAACGTCGTACCAATCCCTGCCGGGCGTGTGATACCGCACATGGGCTGGAACATGGTGAAGCTGCCGGCTGATATGGAATTATTAGCGGGGATAGGAAGCGAAAAGCATTTCTATTTTGCGCATTCTTACTATGCCGAAACGTCGGACCGCCGGGCCAAAACAGCATATACCGAATACGGTTTTGATATGCCCGCGTCGGTCCAAAAAATGAATATATACGGTACACAGTTTCACCCTGAAAAGAGCGGGGAGGCCGGATTGAAGATTTTGCAGAATTTTTATGATATTTGTACACGGGAAGCTCTTTCATGCTAACGAGAAGAATTATTCCCTGTCTGGACGTTAAAGACAACCGCGTTGTTAAGGGTATCAACTTTCTGAACCTCCGCGATGCGGGAGACCCGGTGGAGTTAGGCGCAAGGTACAGTGACATGGGAGCCGACGAACTGGTGTTTCTGGATATTACGGCGACTATTCGGTCGCGGAAAACGATTGTCGAGCTTGTCGAAAAGGTTGCTGAAAACATCTTTATACCTTTTACCGTCGGCGGGGGGATACAGACAGTCGAGCAAATCGATGAGCTTCTACGAAGCGGGGCCGAAAAAGTTTCAGTAAACACCGCGGCGGTTGCGAACCCTGAGCTGCTTACCGAATCGGCACAGCGTTTCGGGAACCAGTGTGTTGTTCTTGCTATTGACGCACGTCGGTCGGAAGAGCGGCCCGGTAAATGGCAGGTATGCATCAAGGCCGGCTCGGAACCGACAGATATTGATGTGGTCGAATGGGCCGTTAAAGGCGAAGAATTAGGCGCCGGCGAAATATTGCTGACGAGTATGGACGCAGACGGGACCAAGGCAGGTTACGATAACGAACTGAACAAAGCAGTTACCGACGCGGTCAACATACCGGTAATCGCATCGGGCGGGGCGGGAAAACTCGACCATCTTTACGATGCCATTGTTGACGGCGGCGCAGATGCGGTCCTCATGGCTTCGATCACACACTTCGGGAATTACACCATACGGCAAATGAAAGAATACCTCAGAGACAAGGACATCCCTGTAAATTTATAAAATTCTACAAACCGGAAGCTTAGCGGCAGACTTGACTCCAGAAAGCCGTTGTGTTATAGAGATAGAACAGGAAATAATATAAGCAGGAGAATAAAAGTGAAGTTTCAGAGAATTGACCTGCCGAAAGAGAAAATCGAGGAGTTTTGTCGTGGGTGGAAGATAACCGAATTAGCTCTGTTTGGATCTGTTTTGCGAGATGATTTTCGGCCGGAC
>DAOUVA010000437.1 GCA_030667885.1 Phycisphaerae bacterium | reverse complement strand
CCGTACAAAGCAATGGCAGCTTAGCCTGGTCAAGCCCAATATGGCTCAAGCCCGGCTCTTGATGTTAGGCGGATTCAAAACAGTCATTTTCTCATTTTACATAATTCAGTCATAGTATTATAATCGGAGCGTTATTATTGAAAAGTCCGGATTGTCGGCAGGCCGGAAAATATAATATGCTCGGAGTTGTTGCTTACCTTATTTGAAATGGGACATAAGAAATGAAACGATATATTGCTCAGGTGTTGTTCTGCTTATTCATTGTAAGTACTTCAGGATGTACAAAATCCGTCGAAATTATCGCACACCGAGGGGCTTCATACTTAGCACCTGAGAACACAATGGCATCAGTTATGCTTGGTTGGGAAAAAGGAGCCGATGTAGAGGTGGATGTGTACTTATCGAAGGACAACCGAATTATCATCATCCATGATTCCTCGACTAAGCGCACAGGCCAAATAGACCTGATTGTTAAAGACACGACCTCTCAGGAACTCCGCAAGCTTGATGTGGGAAGTTTCAAATCAGAAAAGTTTACCGGTGAGAAAATACCGTTCCTCGCCGATGTTATCGAAACAATATCCCCAGGACGAAAACTCTATGTTGAAATAAAATGCGGGAAAGAGATTTTACCCTTCCTTAAAAAGCTCATCACTGAAAGCGGCAAAATGTCCCAAATCGTAATTATAGGATTCGACCTGGATACCGTGACAATATCTAAGGAGCTTATTGACGTTCCCACGTATTGGCTTAAAGGGACCGAAAAAGACAAAGAAACTGAAAAATGGATTCCACACAATCCCCAACTCGTCCGGATAGCCAAAAACAAAGGCCTCGACGGTCTTGACGTTCATTACGCCGGTGTTACCAAAGAATTTACCGATGCCGTTAAAGCTTCGGGGCAAAAGCTCTATACCTGGACAGTGGATAATCCGGAAGAAGCAATCCGGCTTGTAGGGCTCGGAGTAGCTGGAATAACGACCAATCGCCCCCAATGGCTTAGACAGCAATTGAAATATAAAGCATCTATCCGGCAAACAACGTCCGGCCATTGATGTTCGGGATTTTATGAACAGGAGAAACTGCAAGTGAATATGCTGCGAGTTTGGCCTATTATCTGTCAGTTTGGCGTAGGCGCATTATTGTGCCTAATCGGAATCTGGGGCGGATTACGCGGAGGATACCTCAACCTTAAAACCCCCGAAGACCGCCGGCTCTTAATAATACTTGTCGCAGGTTTCTTTCTTATGCTGGCCGTTGCTTGTATCTTTACTTTCCTGGCGCCGAATTGGGCAAACGGAGGAACAATATGATTGCTCAGGTTATCGGCGGAAAACTCGACTATACAGTTATGCTTTTCTATTTCGTTGCTGTACTGGGTTTCGGCTTATATTTCGGCCGATATACTAAGACCACCAAAGACTTCTTTTTCGGCGGACAGAGATTTTCATGGTGGCTTATCTCTTTTTCATGCGTCGCAACTGTCGTCGGAAGCTATAGTTTCATCAAGTACAGTACCGTCGGTTTTCAGTATGGCATTTCCAGCACACAGTCCTATCTCAACGATTGGTTCTGGATGCCAATCCTCGTACTGGTCTGGATACCAATTATTTACTATATGAAAATCCAGTCAATCCCCGAGTACCTTGAAGCACGTTTTGATAAAAAAACACGCATCGCCGCCACGTTTATTATCCTGCTCTACCTCGTCGGATACATCGGCATCAACCTTATCACCTTAGGCAAAACGCTGCACACACTCCTCGGCTGGCAGATTATGACTGGTGCGATAGTAACAGCAGTAGCGGTCGCCTTATACGTATATATCGGCGGACAAACGGCCGTTATCATGACCGACCTTGTCCAGGGAATAATATTACTCATCGCGGGCCTCGGATTGTTCGCTGTTGCCATTTATCACTTTGGCGGCTTTGCTAAATTCTGGGCACTTCTTCCGCAAGAGCATAAATTTGCTTTTTCGGATTTCAACGCGCCGCCCAAGTTCAGTTTTATCGGCATCTACGTCCAGGACGGCCTTGCCAACACCGGGGCACTCATGCTCATGCACCAGGGTTTCATCATGCGTTTTCTCTCGCTTAAAAGTGTCAAAGATTCTCGCCGGATGGTTGTCTGTTGGATCCTCCTGTTGGCTCCCCTTGCTGCCATCGCCACCAGTTGCGGCGGATGGATTGCCAGGGCACTTGTCAACAATGGCGAGGCATCTATCGATGCTTCGGATGCTTTTGTAAAGGCCGCACATTTTCTTTGCTCGCCGGGTGTTTTCGGTTTCGTTCTCGCCGCCTTGACAGCCGCATTGATGAGTACCGCCGACACACTGATAAATGCCGTAAGCGCAATATTCGTAAATGACATCTGGAGGCCTTACGTCAAACCCGGCAGCACCGACAAACACTATCTCCGAGTGGCACGGATAACGAGTCTGTGTGCGGCCGCTCTGGGGCTGGCCTTGGTTCCCGTATTCATGAGAGACACCATTTACGGAGCGCACAGCATGTTTACCGCCGCCGTCACTCCGCCGGTTCTGACTGCTATCTTTCTCGGGATTATCTGGAAACGCTACACCCCTGCCGCTGCCTTTGTGACCATCGTCGGTGGTGCCGTCCTAATAGCCATGTCCTTCATCTGGCCGGATATATTTGTCGGGCCTTTTGATTTCGGTATGGGTCCGGACAGCTATAAGTTCATGCGGGCCTTGTTTGGTTTGTCAGCGGCGGTAACTCTTGGTATCTCTGTAACATTTTTTACCAAACCCAAAGCCGAGGCAAAATTGAAAGGCCTCGTCGCCGGGACACAAATTGACGCTATGCATAAGTTCAAGGGAAGCCAACCTAACCTCCGGCCAGGTGAAAAAGTCCGGCTCCAGACCAAAATCGAACAAAGCCTCGCAGGAAAAAATACGGTTATCGTCCCTCAATCAGCATTGGATAAAATGGCTGCCGAACCGGGCGACCTGTTATATGCCAGCCATATTCGCTGGTGGTATGGAGGGCTGCATTCCGTCCATGTTAAAGCCGGCCCGCCCGCCGAATCAGACCAACATGAATTGATGCTAATCAGCCCCCAGGACGCCGCTGTCGCACCCTTTACTGAAGGCCAACAAGTAATAGTCGAAAAGATTATGTAATGAATCTTGATAAATTGCTCGATACAACCTTTACTTGTGAATGCGGACGCAGCCACAAGGTCCCCATAAGAAACATTATCTATTCAGAAGATGCCCTTGCGCATTTGCCCGAGGTGCTAAGCTCCTTAGTTAACGCCCGTCGTGTTGTCTTGGTTGCCGACCAGCGTACCTTCGATATACTCGGTCACCATGCCCGTGACACTCTTGAAGAAAAAGGCTGGTCCGTACACCAAATCATTGTCCCTGATTCCAATCATGGCAGCCCCGTTTGCAATGACACAACTCACAACTGGCTTAACGAGCAGTTCCCCCCCGCCGACATTGCCCTTGCAGTAGGTTCCGGCGTAATAAACGACCTTACCAAATGGTCAGCCTTCGAACACGATCTCCCTTACGCAGTCCTTGCGACCGCCGCAACCATGAACGGCTTTACCGCCGCCAACGTTGCCCCCACAATAAAAGGCGTCAAAACCTTAATCACCGCCCGAGCCCCACTGGCCGTATTTGCTGTCCCTTCGATCATTATCAATGCCCCTTCAGAATTGACCGCCGCAGGTCTGGGTGACACCATTGCAAAACCCCTCAGCACCGCCGACTGGCTCTTCAACAACATCTTTTGCGATGAAAACTTCTGTCAGTACTGTAGCGAAATCATCAATTCTGTGGAGGCATATTATTTTAACCACCCCGAAGATATCAGGACCCGCCAACCTGCCGCCATAGAAGCCCTGCTCAACGCCCTGCTGTACTCCGGCATCGCCATGACTATCATCGGTACCTCAGCACCAGCTTCAGGTGGCGAGCACCTTCTAAGCCATACCCTTGATATGATGTCCAGTATCGACGGCATTCCCCAT
>DAOUVA010000200.1 GCA_030667885.1 Phycisphaerae bacterium | reverse complement strand
TGTTATGTCGCCGGCCTTCGGATTTGAGATGAGTTTTAATATCATCCTCGAAAAAGCAACCATCGTTTATGATTGTACGCGAGCACCTGCCTTCAAACTGTGTCCCGAACAGGGAGATGCCCTTACGCCTGATGTTGAGCCGGGCGACGGTTATTCCCGCGAAATCGCACATTTCGTAAACACAATACAGGGCAGTAAGGTGCCCGAAATAATAACACCGGCGCACTCACTCGATTCGGTCAGACTTATTCTGGCAGAAAAACAATCAGCATTAACCAAAAAGGAAGTCTCCATCCAATGATTAAATGTAATAACTGGCCCATAGCTGTTTGTACCTGGTCGCTGGGCAGTGACTTTGATACACTTGATTCTTTACGCCAACAGACAAACCTGAGCTGCGTCCATCTCGCGCTTTCACCTGCTTTGGCCGAAGATGGTCAAAATTACATCGAACAGGTTCAAAAACAAAATTGGGACATAACCGCAACGATGATTGATTTTCCACAGGAGGATTACTCCACCCTCCAATCGATTAAAGCAACAGGCGGCATCGTCCCCGACCAGCACTGGCAGGACAACAAAAAAAAGGTTTTTGACGCCGTCGATATTACCGCTGGACTTAACGTGAAATACCTTTCACTTCATTTCGGCTTCCTTGATATTTCCGACGACAAGTCCGTGGGGGAATTTACCGAAAGAACAAAAATACTTGCCGACAGGGCCGCCCAAAACAATGTTCAGCTCCTTATGGAAACGGGACAGGAATCCGCCAACCACCTGCGAGACTTTCTCGAGCGGATAAACCACCCAGCTCTTGCCGTCAACTTTGACCCTGCGAATATGATTTTATACGACAAAGGCGACCCTATCGAAGCCGTTCGGATACTTGCGCCCTGGATAAAACACGTTCACATAAAAGATGCTCTCCGCACACAGACGCCCGGCACGTGGGGCGCCGAGGTTCCCTGGGGCTCCGGTCAGGTAAGCCCAGATGATTTTCTCAATGTTCTTAAACAGGCAGGTTACACAGGCTCATTGGCCGTTGAACGAGAAGCAGGTGACAAAAGATTTGAAGATATCAAACTTGCCGTCCTGAGGCTTTGTGAATACTCCGGCTGAACTTAGCAGTCTTAAAATATGACTTTCGACTATTTAAGCCCGTAATATTTCCGGTAAGCAACCGGCGTCATGCCCATTTCTCGACGAAAATAGCGAGATATCTTCTCTACCCCCGAGTATCCCAGCGTGAACGCAATCTCTGATACCGACAGGTTTGTCTCTGCAAGCATCCGGGCAACCTGCTTCATACGCGCACGCCTGATTTCGTCATGTACCGTGCGGTTGAGGCTCTTGCGAAATCGCTGTTGCAAAGCACGCCGGGACAAAGCTACCGCATCCGCCACCTCGCCAACTCGTATCGGATGCCTCGCATTTTCGTTAATAAAACGCACCGCATTAATTATGTCCTTGTCTTCTATCGCCAGAATGTCGGTCGATTGTCTAACCTCAATATGCGTCGGTGGGATTATTATGCTCTGGTTGCGCATCTTTTCGTCTTTCATCAGTCTGTCCAGCAGCTCTGCCGCCTCGTAACCTCCACGTTCCACGTTAAGAGCTACGCTTGACAGTGGCGGGTCGGATAACTCACAGACTAAGTCGTCGTTGTCCACTCCGATAATTGCCACTTCCTCCGGCACCCGCAAACCCACAATCTTGCATACCTCCGTCAGTTGTCGCCCTCTGTCATCATTAGCTGCCATCACGCCCACCGGTTTTGGCAGTGACTTTAGCCATTCGGCCATAAGCAATTGTTCTTTCTCGACAGACCGACGACGTTTTGCGCCTTTTGGCTTGTAGATATTCGTGTCGAAAC
The DNA here is from genome assembly GCA_030667885.1 of Phycisphaerae bacterium. Classification (GTDB taxonomy): domain Bacteria; phylum Planctomycetota; class Phycisphaerae; order Sedimentisphaerales; family Anaerobacaceae; genus NIOZ-UU13. Next base: position 5,726 of record DAOUVA010000200.1, on the reverse strand, counting down.
CGGCTTCTGCAATTTTGCTAACGAAGTTTTGACATCGCGCCCGGGACCAGTGCAATTCGTTATAACCGCAGAAGCCTAAGTAGCGAAATCCCCTGTCCAAAAAATGTTCTGCCGCCATCTCTCCTATCTTGACGCCATCTGTGTCGATAAAGGGGAATCCTGAGATTTGCTCTTTGAGGTGAACGGTAACTATAACCGGTACTCTCATCTTTATTACTTTTTCGCCTTTTAGCGAGTCGCGCATGATAATGCCGTTGGCGCCCCACCCTTCGAGATGCGGCATTGCTTTTTCCAGCCCCCCGGGTTCACTGTAGAATACCCATGGACCGTGGAGGCGGGAGTATTTTGTAATCCCGCGAAGCAGGGCACGGCCGTATGCACGCGAAGTCTCAATTAATAATATGACTTTTGGTTTGGAAATTTTTTCCATATTGTCACCTTAAATATCATTGAAGGTTGTTTAAAAATATTGCTTTATACTCAATGCTCAGGGCCTTACTTGGCCGACTAATCTTATATTATACCAAATTTCTTAATAGGCGCCTGCGCAAAATGGTAAAATTTTTCACCCGAAAAGGCCTTTACAAAGGTGCAAAAATTTGGTATCATACTTTGACTGTGGAGAGAGATGGATGGTAATTTAGAGGAACGTGGATAATTAGAGGAACAGGTGGTGGTTTTTGCGCATTTTGTATGCGCGATATGAGGCGAAAAACTTGGCGAGGAAAGGTAAGGTTTATGAGAAAGCGAGAAGCGTTTACCCTTGTTGAACTACTGGTCGTAATCGCAATTATTGCACTTTTGATGTCAATATTGATGCCCGCACTGGCAAAAGTGCGAAAACAGGCAAAAATCGTCATCTGCCAGTCAAACCTCAAGCAGCTCGGTGCCTGTTTTCAAATGTATCTGCAGAGCAATGAATATCATTTCCAGTCAGGTTACTGGGGAGAAGCAGACTGCAGAACAAGTAACTGGTGGATCGAAACTGTCAGGCCATACTATAAAGATGAAGACGTTTGCGTTTGCCCCATGGCAACCAAGCTCAGTTGTGATGTTAATGGAGGGGAAGTTGGCAAGACCTTTATTTCGTGGTCGGAGTGTTACAACTGGCTGCCCCCGGATACCCGTGGAAGCTATGGTCTAAACGGCTGGGTGGAAGACAATAAATGCGAAGAAGAAACCGGCAATAACTCGTGGAAAGTGGCTCGAAGGTGGAGAACCTCAAATGTTAGAGGGTCCTCCAATATCCCGCTGCTGCTCGACTCGCCCTGGATTGACGCCTGGCCCAGGCATAACGATTCTCCTCCGGAGGCCGAGGACCTTCATCCCAACTCTACCCCCGATAGTATGATACGCTTCTGTATAAACCGGCACAATGAATGTATCAACGGCCTGTTTATGGATCTCGCTGTCAGGAAGGTTGGACTTAAAGAGTTGTGGACGTTCAAATGGAACAGGCAGACCCGAGTGGATGGCCCCTGGACCATTGCCGGCGGTGTAAAGCCGGGCGACTGGCCCGAATGGATGAAGGATTTCAAAGACTACTAAACCCGTATTTCCCGGATGAATATCCGGCAAATGTCGTTATAAATAAATATTGTGTGTCCGGTGAAGGAGCTGGATGCGTGTTCATGGAGGCTTTTGGTGATTTTTGTGTCCTAAACCACGGTTCTTTGGCCCGAATGGCCAGCCATTATGCTAAAGAACATAAGAGTATAAATCTTTCTGGTATGTAACCGGAAGGTTTTAATTGATTAATCCTGATTATTAAGGAGGAGTATCATGTCAAAGAAAATTTTTGTTTTAACGGTTTTAGTTTTGGTGGCAGCACTGTTCGCCAACGCTTTGGCTCAGCCAACTGTTTATAATGGAAGGAGGAGTTACTGGAGCGACCTGGCGGCCAACCATAACTGGAACGAGCCGAACAACTGGTGGACCGTGGATATGTATTATATAGATGATAATGAGGATGGTACATGGGACTTCCAACCCGTTCTTGAAGAAAAATGGTATGTGAAAGTGGACCCAAATATGGTCCCGGACATAGACATTACCGCCTTCATCGGAAAGGGCGAACTGCGCGCGGACTATCCAGAGGAATTAGCTGCCTTGATTACCGCCGGTTTTGTAATGACCGACCCCACAATGGATTCCGGAACGTTTGACGCAAATTGGGTTGATCTGGGTGGCGGCGACAGTGCTGTTTCCTCGTCTGACCCAAACAGGCACCACTACCTGACCGTTACAGGGGGTACCCTTAATATAGGTACTCCCAATGACGCGGATTGGTACCGTTATTGGTATGACTGGAATTGGGTTTTTATGGGTACTGAATCCGGGGACACGTTTGGGGGCCAATGGGTAGGTCCCGCTCTGCGTATTGGGATTATAAGCGGCGGCTCCGGCACCATGAACATGACAGACGGGACCGTGAATGTAGGCGGACATATAGAACTCGGTGGCTGGGGAGGCACTGGTGAACTATACATGGATGGCGGAACAATTAACATTACACAGGGGCTCTATTGTCCGGGCAGCCTGTATGGAGCTGTTGGACGCGTGTATTTAAATGGAGGAACCATTAACGCTGGTTACCTGAATATACATACTGAGCCCCCATGGAACCCGGGCTCTGCCTCTGCCACTGGAGAAGTCGATTTTTCCGGTGGAATAATGAAACTTGACGGCGAAGATGAGATTGAAATTATGGAACATTATGCCAGTGGCGACGCACCTGGAGTCACAATTACAGCCTACGGTGTCCCAAGCGGTGAACTCGTGGTTGAGGGGCCAGAGAGTGGAAAACGCGCGTTTTTGAATATTGCCTATACTATTGATGACAAGACAACAATACACGCTGTTGCCACTGACGTTGCGCAGGCCTGGGGGCCGATACCGGCGGATGGTTCGGCTGACGTAAAAGGCCCATCAGACGACCTCGCCAGGCCAATACTTGAATGGTCGCTTGGCGATGGTGCAGCTACGCACGATGTTTACTTTGGTACCGATTTTAACGAGGTCAACGATGCCATTGACACTGACCCGAACGTCTTTATGGTCACACTCCCCGAAGAGGATGTTAACTATGTTTACGGTGAAGACCTTGTGTCTCTCACAACTTACTATTGGAGAATCGACGAGGTTCTAAACAATGACACCGTCACGAAAGGCAGCGTCTGGAGGTTCACTGGCGCCGACTTCGAAAAAGCAGCGCATCCTGTTCCACAAGACGGTGCAGTAAACGTTTTCCCGGCCGAGCTAACCTGGACCCCGGGTATTTACGCTGACACGCATAATGTCTACTTCAGCTCAGATTTCAACGATGTCAACGACAGGGACTCCAATTTTATGGACAATGTGGAAATGAACGTATATCCTCTGGCCGGACTACAATTCGAGACCACTTACTACTGGAGGGTCGATGAGGTCAACAGCCTTGGTATACCCTATCCGGGTGACCTCTGGACCTTTACAATTACCGACCATATTAACATCGATGATTTTGACGATTACCTCGCCTCCTATCTACTTGATGATATTTGGAAAGGTTATTCCTATAACTTGACCGCTGCTGAGATTAAACTCGGAACCAGCATTTTTTATGGTGGTACGCAGTCGATGGAGTTCGGTTACAGGAACGAATATTCGGATGATCTTTACTATTCCGAGGCTGAAGCCGATATTGCAGATTTGGAAATCGGCCCCGACTGGACCACAGGCGGGGCAGAGGCTGTCGCAATTCACTTCTACGGACAGTTAAACAATGTGGCCGATGCCAACAACCAGATGTACTTTGCTGTTGAAGATACCGGCTCCAATATAGCTGTGATAACATACCCGGATGTGACGGCCCTTAAGGAAGCCGAGTGGCACGAGTGGAACATCTCTCTGCAGGAATTTGAAGATGCCGGTGTGGATGTGACGGATATTGAAAAAGTTTATATCGGTTTTGGCGACAGAAGCATCTACCCCAAGCCTACCGGCCCCGTCACCGCACCTCAGAGTTTTGTTTACTTCGACGAGCTTGAAGCATGGCCCCGGAGATGTGCTGCCCATGCATCTTTTTCTTACGGCGACCTCAATGGTGACTGCATTGTTGACAGTTGTGATGTGGCCGAAATGGTCGAAGACTGGCTCGTAGTTGATTACAATACCATAGGTTTCGACGGTGAATTCTGGTACTTCCCCCTCTTTGGAGAGCCAAACTATGACGAGTGCTGGGTAGAGGGTCGTACTGGTGAGGAGGGAGACTTTGGTCTTGAGTTTGGATATGAGCATGAGAGGGACCTTAACGAATGGCCCATAAGCGATGATTTCGTTGCCGTTCCGCCACTTGACTTGTATTCGAATATTATGACTATCACCGCATGGGTTAAAATACACGGCCTCCAGAGGGATGATGCCGCTATCTTCTACTGTGACGGGGTACTCGATGACCCGATATGGCCTGGCGATACTGTCGCTGGCTTTAACATTGGAATTGGAGCTGACAATTCCCTCGGCTACATGTGGCCCACTGCAAGAGGCGGTACCTGGCAGTGGGACCCCGCAGTACCAGTGCTCCCGGACAACGAGTGGGCATTTTGCGCGATGGTCGTTGATCCCGTTAATGGTAGAATATACATTAAGCTCCCCGAAGGCGATCTCGTATACGCCACAAATCTAGGTCAGGGACATCTGATCGCAAAGTGGGAAACACCCGCTACCCTTGGAATGCACAAATGGAGAAACTTTGACGGGGTGATGGATGACGTCCGTATCTTCAAAGACTCCCTCGACTACTACGAAATTCTATGGCTTGCCACTGATGGTGAAGCAGAGTTTTCGCAGGACCCGGGCCTCCCCTTTATCTGGTACAAATTTGATGAGGGTACCGGTCTGATGGTCGAGGATTTCGGCGAAGGTGGACTGGTGTACCACCCGAATCCATCCAAGGCAAACTTGTACCAGGATGAGGACGAAGAACCGGTTTATCAAAGATACGTGAACTTCAAGGATTACAGCATCCTGGCTGACAACTGGCTAAGGGACCTTACCTTCCCGATTGAATAACTCCTGAAGGAAAAGGTTTTTAAGCCGATTGATTTGTAAAATCAGGGGCCTGTGCTGAATAAATCGGCACAGGCCCTTTAACTTTTACCACCTGCCGCACCCCCTCAAAAAAACACACTATCTATCCCTGTTTAGAGTTTGTCTGCCCCGGCTGCAGGAACTGTGTATTTGGACTTCCGGGCTTTTATTTGCCGGTCGACTTACCTTGACGTTTAAGCTCCCGCGCCCCATTTTCATATCGCTGACATCCAGCTCGATTGATGTGTCGAAGATTTCCTCGTTTCCAGCTTTGATGTTTTTCTTCGCCCACACCAGACCACTTGCTCTAAGATTCGCCTCACACGCTTCGAGATAAACGCTGTTACTTTGGAATAAAACAGCATTGGAACCGCCTATCAGGACGTACATCCCTATCCCAACGGTCGCAAGCACTCCGATAATAGCTACCAGTATAAAGCCCTTCTGTTTTCTCTTTTTCATATTCAGTCTCTTGTTTTGCATCCCATTCACAAAAAAAGCCCCGACTCTGATAATTGCCGGGGCTTCGTGTTTCTGCTTTCTAACTGAAAAAATTATTTCTTAATTGTTTCGTCCTTGTTGAGCATGCCTTTTAAAATGGTACCCATCAATGCGTCCGTCATGCCGCCGCTGCCTCCGCCGACCATCACCTCCGG
>DAOUVA010000469.1 GCA_030667885.1 Phycisphaerae bacterium | reverse complement strand
TTGTTCCGTCTTTGTATTCTGCGATACCTTTTAACACATGCTTGCCATCCGAAATTTTGCCAATAGCATTTCGGCCGTATATGGTAAAGGCAAATGTATTTCCCGAGTGTTGACTTGGACTCCATTGGCCAATAACCATATCATCAACCATTATCGTCATTTTCATCAAACCGGCGGGTTTACTGTGCATTTCAATCCGGGTATTCCTGCCTACCTTGCCGCCTTCAGACGGATTGTAAAAGGCCACGCCGTTATCTGGAATCGAATATCGAAAGATCAAATTGGTCTTTCCGGAACCTTTGCCTCTGATGACCACGTTGTCGTGGCGTACTGTCACCATACGGTCGAGATAATAGAGGCCTTCGCCAAGCAGCACCGCACCGCCGCCCATTTTGCCCGCGGCCCGGCATGCTTTCGCCAGAGCTTCGGAGTCGTCGATTTGGTCGTTTGCTTTAGCGCCGAAGTCCTCGATTGATACAACCGCTTCTACCTCCGGAATCCCGCCCTGAACGCCGCATTTTGTCCAGTCAGGATACACGATTCCGTCTGGGCCGATCACATCGGCGGCAGTTAAACGGGCCTTCTCGTTCGGCTTGATTTTGTACTGCCTTTCCCAGGGTATTGCAGAGGCGGTTCTATTTGATGAGCTGCCATCGGCTGAACGAGAGAAAATTCCGAAAAGTATCAGAAAAATAACCGGAGGCACTACAAGTACAGATATCACAGGTCTGAGTAATCGCATCGTGAAATACTCCAATAATGGGTTATTGTGTTTCTACAGTATGGCTTACTAATAGCAGAATCGGACGAAAAATCAAGGGAAAAGCATCTCAGGCATTGGAGAAGCCTCAAAGATTTTAGGAGAATTACTAAGTTGTTATCGACGGGAGTATTTGGTATGATAATACCGCACGGAGTAAATACCAAAATCTTATGTTTACGTAAGGAAAGGCAGGCAACGACTCTGAAAAGCAAAATAACCCAAAAGGCAAGCGCCCTAAGCCGCCGGCAGTTTCTCAAAAGCTCGGCTGCCGCGGCAAGCACAGTTTTATTAGCTCCGACAATCGTTCCGTCTTCCGTGTTTGGCGCCAATGCACCGAGCAATCGCATAACAGTCGGGATGATTGGAATGGGCAGGCAGGCCTATTACTCCAATCTAAAATCATTTCTGAGTGCATCCGACACCCAGGTTATAGCTGCTTGTGACGTGGATGTATGGAGGCTTGACAACGCCAAAAAAGCCGTTGAGAAACATTACGCCAAAGAGCAGGCTTCCGGCAAGTTCAAGGGCTGTTCGATATACAAGGATTTTCGGGAACTTCTGGCCCGAACGGACATCGATGCGGTAATGATTTCCACACCCGACCACTGGCATGTACCGATGGCCATAGAAGCAGCCAAGGCCGGAAAAGACATCTGCTGTGAGAAACCTTTGACCCTGAGTATCGCCGAAGGCCGGGTTCTCAGCGATACCGTAAAGCGATACAATCGTGTGTTCCGTACCGACAGTGAGTTCCGTTCGCATGAGTGTTTTCAATGCGCATGCGAGCTTGTATTAAACGGAAGAATCGGCAAGGTACACACAATTCGTACGGGAGTGCCCGCCGGTGACGTAGGATGTGAGCCTCAACAGGAAATGCCGGTACCGAAGGAACTGGATTATGAGCTGTGGCTTGGGCCGGCACCATCGGCGCCTTACACCCTCAAACGCGTTCATGCTCCGGGCAATTATGAGCGTCCCGGCTGGATGCGGGTGCTGGACTACTGTGAAGGAATGGTTACTAACTGGGGGGCGCACCTGAACGACATCGCCCAGTGGGGCAACGGCACAGAACGCACAGGCCCGGTGGAAATAGAGGGCTCCGGCAAGTTTCCTTCAGAGGGCCTTTGGAATGTGCTGCTGGGTTTTGAAATCAAGTACAGGTTCGCTAATGGCGTCCGCCTGTTCTATAGCATAAGTCACCCCCACGTTCGGTTCGAAGGTACTGATGGATGGATCGAAGCCGATTACAATACCCGCGCTCTAAAGGCTCATCCGGAGTCGATTCTAAAATCAACGATTGGCCCGGATGAAATCCATCTGCCTCTTAAAGGCGAAAAGAGGGACTTCCTCGATGCCGTTAAAACGCGAGGACAGACGCTGGCGGATGCCGAGGTAGGTCATCGCACAACATCTCTTTGTCAATTGGGACACATTGCTATACAAGTCGGACGAAAATTAAAGTGGGACCCGGACGCTGAACGGTTCACAAACGACGAGACCGCCAATCGTCTCCTCAGCCGGCCGATGCGCAGCCCATGGCGTCTGTAAAACTTATTATAGGATTGGGATATGAAAAATAAAAAAGCCAACAAAGCAAGCATAATAACCCGCCGGCAGTTTTTGAAAAATTCCGCTGTTGCCGCAGCAGGAACATTTCTATTAGCTCCGACAATCGTACCGTCTTCGGTTTTTGGCGCTGGCGCTCCGAGCAATCGCATAACATTCGGCTGTATCGGAGTCGGGCGTATGGGGCTCGGCGATTTGAGGGAAATTCTGGGATTCAAACAGGCCCGGATCATCGCTGTGTGCGACGTCGATTCCAACAGGGTAAAATATGCTCAGCAGCTTGTAGATAAACATTATAGCACGAACAGTGACTGTGCGACGTACAAAGATTTCAGGGACCTTATTGCGCGGGATGATATTGACGCGGTTTCAGTTGTTACGCCCGACCAATGGCATGCCCTGCCCGCGATTGCCGCCGCTAAGGCCGGCAAAGATATCTTTCTGCAAAAACCGCTGACTCTGACAATCAAAGAGGGGCGCGTTCTAAGCGATACGGTTCGCCGTTATAACCGCATCTTTCAGGTCGGTTCTCAGCAGCGCTCCGATTCGAAATTCCGGACCGCCTGCGAGCTGGTACGAAACGGCCGCATCGGCAAGCTGCACACTGTCAAAGTCGGTTTCGGCACAGACCCGGGAACTACCCCCAAACCATCAATGCCAATCCCTGATGCGCTCGATTATGATATGTGGTTAGGCCCTGCACCATGGGCCGATTATACAGAGACTCGTGTCCATCCGCAAAAAGGCTACGGCCGACCGGGCTGGCTGCGCATCCAGGACTACGGCGCCGGAATGATTACAGGCTGGGGCGCACATCATAACGACATCGCCCAGTGGGGGATGGGCACAGAATACACGGGCCCTGTCGAAATTGAAGGCCGGGCCGAATATCCGAAGGACGGGCCCTGGAACGTGCACGGCGACTTTTACATCGAGTACACTTATGCCAACGGAGTAAAGGTTATCTGCGCAGATAACAAAAAGAACAAACAAGGCGTTATTTTCGAGGGAACCGAAGGCTGGGTCGGTGTCATGCGAGGCCGTATCGATGCCGAGCCAAAGTCATTATTGAACTCGACTATCGG
>DAOUVA010000350.1 GCA_030667885.1 Phycisphaerae bacterium | reverse complement strand
TGTTTTATGCTGTATAAAAGACATGGCCGAAAGAATCTTCGCTTGCTGTCTTCTTCACTGATATTCAGATTGCACGTTCGAAACCTGAATATCTTCTGTAATACCACAAGAACCCCCCGCAGGTCTTTCGCACTGGTAAAAGGTCCGAATAACCTGCTGCCTTTCTGGCGCGGTTTCCGCGTGATATAGACGCCCGGAAAGTCTTCCCTGCTGGTGATTTCCAGATATGGGAACGTTTTATCATCGACAAGGTCGGTATTATAGGGCGGACGGATGTCTTTCACCAGACGGGCTTCTTTGAGCACTGCATCGACCTCGTTTGGAGTTTCGAGAATGTCAACCGTTTCGACTTTACAGAGCATTTCAACTATTTTAGGCCCGCGTGATGAGTTCAGGTCAACTCCAGGCTGAAAGTAGCTCGCCACTCGGCTGCGCAGATTTTTGGCTTTACCGATGTATAGGACCTTATCCCCGGAATCCTTCATAAAATAGAGTCCCGGCCCGGCAGGAAAGCTCCGGATCTTTTCACGAATCGTTTCAATTTTCCTATTTGCTTTGGCTGACATATCTTTATCTTAACATCATTGTTAAGTTATCAAAAATAGATTGCCCACAACAAAACTTTTTTTTCTTCATAGATTCAGTAACTACAAGGACTAAGAACAAACCCAAAAAATTTATCAGGAAATTTCAAAATTTGGGCTTTACACTTTATCAAAATTTCATTAATTTGCCCATACTGTTTCTTACGGGAATTAACACTATATCTTGCTTAATTCCCGATTATTATACTATATATTGTGGTCCTTTTTTTCGCAGGGAGGCGTTAAATGCCGTATAAATTCGACCCCGAGAATCCTTTCTCTACTGAGAAAACGCAGCCGGAAACTGCTGTAAATACAGACGAATCAAGGGGTTTAAAGATGAAGCATTTTTTTTCGACCCCGGGAGTACATCCCTTCGATCAGCTCGAATGGGAAATACGTTCGGCAAAAATTACCGACGACAGCGGACAGGCAGTCTTCGAACAGGACAATATCGAAGTTCCCACTTCCTGGAGCCAATTGGCTACAAAGGTTGTGGCCAGCAAATACTTTTATGGTGATATCGAAACCGGCCAGCGAGAGCATTCCGTAAAACAGCTTGTACACCGCGTTTGCAAAGCAATCGCCGATCGAGGCAGAAAAGACGGCTACTTTGCAACCGACGAAGACGCCGAGGTATTCTACAACGAATTAGCATGGTTATGCGTCAATCAGTATGGAGCGTTTAATTCACCCGTATGGTTTAATGTGGGCCTTATGGACGTCTATGGCGTCGCCGGCGGCAAACACAATTTCCGTTGGGATCCCCAGGAGCAGACCGCGGTTCCCTGTGAAAACAGTTACGAATATCCGCAGTCATCTGCCTGTTTCATCCAGTCGGTTAAGGACTCGATGCAGGACATAATGCGATTAGCGACAAGCGAAGCAATGCTCTTCAAGCACGGCTCGGGTACAGGAACCGACCTTTCCACACTGCGAAGCAGTAAAGAAAAATTGTCGGGTGGCGGCAAGCCCTCAGGTCCTTTGAGTTTTATGAGGGTCTATGACCAGATAGCGGCCGTAATCAAATCCGGCGGAAAAACCCGACGAGCCGCAAAGATGCAGTCGCTAAAGGTTGGCCATCCGGATATTAAGGAATTCATTACCTGCAAAACAGAAGAAGAGAAAAAGGCCTGGGCGCTTATCGAGGCCGGCTACGACAAAGACTACAACAACGAGGCATACAGCAGTGTAATGTTTCAGAATTCCAATCTTTCAGTCCGCGTAACCGACGAGTTTATGCAGGCGGTGGAAAAAGAAGACATATGGACCACCTACTCTGTAACCACCGGCGAAAAGATGGAAGAGCATTCGGCACGCGAGCTGATGGACCTGATTGCCGAAGGCACAAGAATTTGCGGCGATCCGGGCCTACAGTACCACAGCACGATTAATCGCTGGCACACCTGCCCGAATTCCGGACCGATTAACGCCTCCAATCCGTGCAGTGAATATATGTTCGTCGATGACTCGGCCTGCAATCTGGCCTCCCTGAATCTTTTGAAGTTCCGAAATGAAGATGCCTCTTTTGATATTGACAGCTTCAAAAAGGCAATTCGGATATTCATCATTGCTCAGGAGATTTTGGTTGATAACGGAAGTTATCCCGACGAGGCGGTTGCCGTTAACAGTCATTTGTTCCGTCCCCTCGGGCTTGGCTATGCAAATCTCGGCTCTCTTATGATGAGTCTGGCATTTCCTTATGATTCCGACCCGGCGCGTGCAATCGGCGGAGCAATCAGTGCCGTGATGACCGGGACCGCCTATGCCGCCAGCGCCGAAATAGCCGGATTGAAAGGGCCTTTCGAGGAATTCAAAAACAACCGCGACGCTATGCTTAAGGTTATAAATATGCATCGCAAGCACGCTTATGATATTCCGGAGACCCATTGCCCGGACTACCTGCGCAACGCCGCCAAGGATGCCTGGGACCAGGCTTTTGACACAGGCTCCAAAGTCGGCTTCCGAAACGCCCAGGCTACCGTGCTCGCGCCGACGGGTACTATTGGTTTCCTGATGGATTGTGATACTACCGGCATCGAGCCGGATATTGCACTGGTTAAGTATAAATTATTGGCCGGCGGCGGAATGCTTAAGCTTGTCAACAAGACCGTCCCGATGGCCCTCGAACGCCTCGGCTACAGCGCCGACGAGGTCAAATCCATCTGCGACTACATAGATGAAAATGACACTATCGAAGGCGCCAAAGAATTCAATCAGGACCATTTAGCGGTCTTCGATTGTGCTTTCAAGCCGCGTAACGGCAAACGCTATATCAATTATCTGGCGCATCTGCAAATGATGGCTTCCGTACAGCCCTTTATATCCGGCGCCATAAGCAAAACAATCAATATGCCCGAGGAAAGTACCGCCGAAAATATTTCCGCCGCTTATATGGAAGGATGGAAGCTCGGATTAAAGGCGGTTGCTATATATCGGGACGGCTCGAAAAAGCTTCAGCCCGTCTCTACAAAAAAGCACAAGGATACCAAGGCAAAAGCACCAGCCGAGGCATCCGCTCCGGCCAGGCCATTCAGACGCCGACTGCCGGATACCAGACACAGCATTACGCACAAATTCTCTGTACAGGGACATGAAGGCTACTTAACGGTGGGGCTGTATGAGGACGGTCAGCCTGGTGAGTTGTTCATCACTATGGCCAAGGAGGGCAGCACCGTTGGTGGTCTGATGGATGTTATTGGAACCTGTACTTCCATGGCACTGCAATACGGCGTGCCTTTAATCACCCTGGTTGACAAATTCCGCCACGCAAGATTTGAGCCGTCGGGAATGACATCCAACAGAGACATCCCATTCGCAAAAAGCCTGATTGACTACATTTTCTGCTGGCTCGGCTGCCAGTTCATACCAGGCTATGCCGACAAAAACACCCCCAACAGGACCGCCGCCGCCCCGAAGGACAACAAAAATACAACAACCGCCAGAGAAGTAGTGGAAAAGACAAAAGACCTCGCAAAGAAAATTGCAGAGGCAAAAACCGGTACAAAAATCAAAGCACAGGCTTTCGCTCTCAAAAAACCGGCTCTTTCAGCTTTAAGAACAGCGAAAAAGCCTTCCTCAGAGCCGAAAATCATATCCACAGACCCTGCCGGCCGAATCAGCGCTCTCGTCGGCTCAGCTATTACAGAAACATCCGGCCCGTTACAAACTGAGATGAAGACTTTAGAGCAGTTTAACGCCCAGTTTTCCCATTTCACCGGCGACGCCCCAGCCTGCGACGTATGCGGCTCTATCACCGTCAGAAACGGCACCTGCTACAAATGCTTCAACTGCGGAAACTCAATGGGCTGCTCCTGAAAATTGATTATTGACAATTTGACCCCTAAGGGGTGAATTATTAGGTATAGTTATGGGTGGAATGAGAAAACTCAGGAGAAGGAGCCGCAGCGCGCAATATGATGTTGAACCTCTGTGGCCGCAACAATCCTTTCACGCCGGAAAGATGTCTGAAGTCATACTTGATTTCGCTGAACCCCTGTTGGATGCTATTGACGATGATGAACTCTTCGAAAGAGCTATCGGCTGTGCTGTTGTTTGCTGGAATCTTTCTTTTTTGATGGAAAAGAAGCAGCAACGGCAAGTGCGGAGTATAGTTAATGAATTCGACAAGTCCGATCTTCTAACACGATTCGGAGCTGAGGATTGTGTTAGAATGCTTTTAGAGCGCAAAAAAGCCTTCTTTGCAGATGAAAAAAGGATGGTTCTAAACTATCAAGTCGTTGAAGAAGAAGGCCAACACCGTTTATTAGTAGCATCGGTTTTAGCAGAGGATTGAGCCGCGGAAACTCCATGGGCTGCTCATAGAATTGGTTTGGACCGGTTTTTTCTCTTGAATATTGCTGCCCCGCTACGCTATAATCAAAGGCCATGAAAATTAATCGAATCACTATTGCGGCTGTATGGCTGCTCGTTGCTGCTTTCGCCGGCGTTCCATTATTGTCCGCCGAAGAAGTTAGCAAGGTTCCTTTTTGGCCCGAGTTTCACGGCTCAGGCCGGACCAACATATCTCCCGATAAAGGCCTGCTTAAAAAATGGCCGGATGGCGGGCCGCGGCTGCTATGGACGTATTCGCAATGCGGCAGAGGGTATTCGGGCGTGGCGATTGCCGATGGAATGATCTTCACGGCCGGCGACTTCGGCCGCCAGGAGATGCTCCTGGCATTCGATATGGACGGGAAGCTGTTGTGGAAGTCGGCCAACGGTGATGCATGGCGCGGGCCGAGCCCGGGTTCACGTGCGACGCCGACCTACAACGACGGCGCTGTCTATCACATGAATCCGAGCGGAACACTGGCGGCCTACGAAGCGCGCTCAGGCAAGCCGCTTTGGGCCGTGGACTTAAAATCCCGATTCGATGCAAACTGGGGTATCTGGGCTTTATCTGAGAATGTGATAGTCGAAGGCGACAAGGTTATTTGCATGCCCGGTGGTCCAAAAGGCCGCGTTGTTGCCCTTGACAAACGCACAGGAAAGACCATCTGGGCCAATACGGAGATTGAACACTACGCCGCTTACTCCTCCGGTATCGTCGTAAACCATGCCGGCATCCGCCAGTTAATCAACATGACACAACGGTCCGTTTTTGGCCTGAATGTTGAGACAGGTAAACTCGTCTGGTCGGCGCCTTTCGTG
>DAOUVA010000255.1 GCA_030667885.1 Phycisphaerae bacterium | reverse complement strand
GATACCCTTGTAACCATCTATACTGATAAAGTCACCGGCGTTGTCAAATTCCAGGGCATCGCCGTCGAAGCCAGCCACCCACAACGGGTCGCCGTTGAGTGTGCCGTGATGGCCATATCCGGAAGAATCTGTCAAGAAACCGGAACCATCATCATCGAGCTTCCACCAGCCGACAAGGTCGGGGGCATAAATGGATATGAAAGGTTCTGTTCTAAAGCTCCATACATCACCTCTATGTGTAGTGGCGCCACCGAATTCATCAATCCGCCAGTAGTAAACCTTATTAAACTCAAGAGGCCCGGGATCATAGGCTGCATCTGCATTGGGGCGTCTTCCGGAGGCATTGTTGACATCGTCAAAATTGTCGCCGAAAAATACATTGTGGAATTTCACATCGATACTCGGCGTCCAGGTCAGAGTTGCATTTGGATCGACAAATCTGCCGCCATCAGGAGGGTTGGGGCTTGTAGCAGTAAAGGCCGGAATTATAAAACTCCAGATATCACCTTTGCGTTTCGTAGCGTCGGCCTCAACTTCATCGACCCGCCAATAGTAGGTTGTGCCGGGCACCAGACCTTCGGGATAAGGAAAAGGGGCAAACCCAACAACAAAATTCGTATCGGTTTGATTGCCGAGAAAGGCGTTCTCGGCGCCGGCATTTACATCTGCAAAATTATCACCGAAGTACACATCGTGTGAAACCGCACTACCGCCCGGCGAGAAGTCAACACTTATCCATGTGTCCGAATGTACGGCGCCATCGGCAGGGACAGGTTCATGGGCCATTGGAGGGACAGCCAGATTCCTTATCTCTTCGGCCGACAGTACTCGGTCATACACGCGAACTTCGTCCATCAGCCCGATGAACCATCTGTTCGAACCATTGTACTGGCGTGCTATTGAGAGATCGAAGTTCTCGACTATATTAAAGGCATCAACATCCGTACCGGTCCTTGTATCATCTTCACCATCGACGTAAAGTATCACCTGCGGATACGAAATAGTCGAGTTCTCTTCCACTGTAAGGGCAACGTGGTGCCATTGGTTATCGCCGACAACGGTATCACCCTGCCTGTTTCCGGAGCCGTGCTCAACGCGGAGTCTGGACTCGCTAACGCGGAATTCCACTCTTTCGGTAGCGGTGTTATTACCCCAGCCGACAATCTCACCGTTACCGGCGGTCTTTATCCATGCGGTTATGCTGAAAGCGTGTCCGCCGAGAAGCCCCTTGTAACCGCCTATGTTTATATAATCAGGGTCTCCGGTAAACTCCATAGCCTGTCCGAAAAGGCCGGGTACAAATTGGGGGCTGCCGTTGATTGTGCCGTGGCGGTCGTTACCGGAATAATCAAGCACGGTACCTGTACCATCATCGTCAAGCTTCCAGTATCCGGCAAGACCGGCATCCTGAGCCTTCACTGTGCCGGTCAAAGCCACAACAAGCACCAGGAGAAGTGAAATGAAATACTTTACTGCTCCAGACATAATAATCCTCCTTAAAAGTTAAGATAACACCACGGATCGATATTTCTATTTTCAGTAAATTCGGTGCCTTCCAACAACACTTATTTAAGACTTGCCACAATCTCCTTCATTTCAAGAACTGGTATTAGAAGTCTATGTTCTGCGCATTGAGCTTGCCACCAAGCACATCTCAGCAAAAAAACAAGAACCGCACCCGGAGGAAGAATATAAATCCACAGTTGTCCGGCGGTACGAACACACACATTATCCATTATATTTATACCAAATCAGCCGTCTTTTGGTCAAGTAAAAAGTTATGTTGAACGAACTGCCCTTTTGTAACGATATTTGTCAGTCCAATAGGGCTATGTATTTCCCCTTTTTACATTGACAGTACAAGAGGATTTGATGTATAATAGTTGCGATAAATATCACAAATCGTAAGAGAATACAATAACATGTAGAATAGGAGGTCCACTTCGCAGAAGCTTTATAAGAATCTATAACGAAATGTCTATAGAAACGGAAGGTGGTTCTATGAACAAATCAAGAGGATTTACTTTAATAGAGTTATTGGTTGTAATCGCCATTATTGCCTTATTGATGGCGATATTGATGCCGGCGTTAAATCGAGCGAGGAAGCAGGCAAGGTCAGCCGGGTGTAAGATGAACCTGCACTCATGGGGTTCGATTTGGTCGATGTATTGCCAGGACAACGACGGCTATTTCTGTATGGAGGGTCAAGGCTCCACTGGCTGGCCTCGCGGGAACTGGGTAGTACCTCTTCGGAGTTTATACCAGACAAAAGCGGGCATTCTGATATGCCCTATGGCCAAGAAGCGGCTGTCGGATGGTGCAAACGATTTGAGCCATGGCGGGCCGTTTAAGACATACATCATGGGAACAGGGGGTACAGGCGACCGGCGTGAGGAAAGCAGCTATGGTGCGAATTGCTGGATTTTTAATGGACGGCCGGGACAGAGCGAGATTCAGAGCCGTCCGGTTGAATGGAACTGGAAGACAATGGATGCCAAAGGGGGAAACGAGATACCGATTTTTGCCGATACGATGTGGAGGGGAGGCGGGCCCTTCTATCAGAACGGCAGTTCCGACTCTAACCGGATAACTCCTCCTCAATTTGACGGTCAGTGGTCGGGCGCCGGCCATGAAATGAAGCATTTCTGTATTGACAGGCACAACGGGACAATAAACATACTTTTCATGGACTGGTCTGTTAGAGATGTGGGACTTAAAGAGCTATGGAAGCTCAAATGGCATCGAGAATTTAACAGAAACGGCTTCTGGACAGCGGCAGGCGGGGCACAGGCGAGTACCTGGCCTGACTGGATGAGGAATTTCAAGCCATATTAGAAGAATAGCCAGGCCTATTGCGTTCGCCGGACAATCTCTAATGTCAGGCTTCTTGTGTTAGTGCGTACGATTCGGCAGCATCTTGCTCGCCTGGATTGAAAGGCAGCGGGTCTGCGAACTGAACGGCGATCCGGCGTAAAAAGCTATTTACATTCTCCACCCGGCAAACATGGGCCGAGCGTGTGAAATTTTCCATATCGAACGAATCATCCGGGCCATAATGCGGGACGCTGAAACGAGCGGTTATATTTTGGCCTGGGTAGGGGCAACCATCGTTGGCGTAGCAGGTAAAAGCGGCACCCCTGCTTGAGACATCAACCATCTGCCCCTGAGCAAGCGTCTCGTCGAAGTTCTCAGCAAACCAGATAGGCCAATAATAACGTAGTCTTTGTTCTGTTCTTCGCTCGTCTGTTTTATCCATTGTAAACACCCTTCAAATCTCTTCCTTTCGTGTTGGTGACTTGATAAGCTGCGAATCGACCGATTTTAGGGGGGACTTTATGAAGTAACGCCGAGAAAATCACAGCATAGTGACCTGATATTGGTTATTTGCGGCTTTTTGCTACGTTATTGTGGACAGTGAGTTTAAAGGTTTTTTTACAACTTTTTTCATTTTCAGAATATACTCCTATAATCTTTCGCTGAGTCAGATAAGAATCCGTGAGAGAATTGATTTTATTTAGACTAAAATGGCCGGCTCGATTGTGTTACAGGTGAGGAACGATCGTTCCATGAGAAAATACGCAGGATTTAGATGATAGAAGATAAGCTGCTTATATGGCGAATAAAGCACGGCAGCAGTGATGCTCTGGGCCGTATTTATAAGAAGTACAAGGATAATCTGCTTAGGCTGGCATTTGCTATGCTGAATGACAGGGCCGCCGCCGAAGATATTGTGCACGATTGTTTCGTATCAATTGCCCAATCTACCGAGAAATTAAAGCTCAGCGGCAATTTCAAGAGTTATCTGGCAACTTGTGTGGTTAATCGCGTGCGTAATGCAAACAAGGCCAGGCAGCGGCGGGAAGTTATCGGCCACGACGAAGCCGGGACTGAGGTGTCGAATTTAGAAAGGCCGGATCGATGGATTATCGACAGCGAGCAATTAAGGCTGCTGAATAACGCGATGGCACAGCTTCCGTATCAGCAGCGAGAAGTAATAATCCTGCACGCTCAGGGCGAAATGAAATTTCAGGCAATTGCCGAATTGCAGGGCGTTTCAATTAACACAGTCCAGAGCCGGTACCGTTATGGACTGGATAAACTGCGGTCAATTTTGAATAGTGAGGTGTAATTATGAGACCGGCGGATAATATAGAAAAGTTACTCAAGAATATAAACATCGATACGAATGCCAAAACAGACAACGCGGTTCTTGGCGATGTCATCGAGGCATTTGAAAAATCGAAAAACAAAAAAACCTCTGCTACAGAGCAGAATATATGGAGAATAATCATGAAGAGTAACATAACAAAATTAGCCGCTACGGCGGTGATAATTGTAGCTGTGATTTTAGGATTAAATATTACAGGTGGGCCTGATATTGCAAGTGTTACCTGGGCAAATGTTACTACAAACGCTAAACAAGTCGATTATGTGCATTTTTACGAGCTTAAATTTCGCAAGAATCGGATAAACAATTCTTTAGAAGGATGGCTTGCCAACGGAAAGGTCCTCGCCAAAAAAGATAATGGTACTACGTTCTATGATGACGGCAAAACGGAAACCGTGATTGATACACATGGAGAACAAATCCGCAAAGGGCCATCTGACCTTGGTAATATTAAAGGTCTGAAATTTTTCGAAAAAATCACCCAGGGGCTAATGCAATACGAAAATGAGGATATTCTAAAACAAGTCCCATCACATGTTGGGGATGACTTTTTTATATATCGATTTGGACCTCCCGAAAGAATGAAAGAGTGGGTGGAAAGCGTTTCTATCACTGTTGGAAGGAATTCCCTTTTACCTGTTCAGATGAAAATATACAGGAAAGACCAGTCGGATGCTTACGATCTCTATATTTTTGATTATGAAGCTTCAGAAAAGCCTACAGAGTTCTTTGATGTCCAGAGCATTAGCAAGTTATCTACCGGTAAAGCAGAAGCGGTTCTCAGTGGCGAAGAGGTCATAATTGATATTCCCGATTCTCCAGGGATTAAAGCTGTAGCGGTACGTATTTACAGTAAATATTTCGAGAAAATGGGCCACTTAAATGTATTAGACACAGCTGTAATTACAACTGAAGGTTTTCGGCGGGTGACACATCGACAAATACCGTGGCAACTGGACAAGAAAATAAAGTTCAGTATGGGATCTAAGGATTGGCCAGACAAAAAATTCAGGCCTGTTACTCAACAATTCATATTAAGAGCGACTGACAAAAAAGATACGTATCTTGTCGAAGCAAGTTGTTATCTTGTTGCAGGAGATTGAAATTTAGAAATATCTGATTTCACAAATGCAAGGCCGGGTTTACTTTAGCTCGGCTTTTTTTTATTTAATCCCATGTATTACGACTGTCCGCTTATCACGTTGGCTTTTCCAGTCGTTGTATTTGTTACCCCAGTATTTAATACAATGATCATTTTGTTAAATTTTTGTAAAAAAGTAAATTTTCGGGTAAAAAACATGCTTCCGGATTGTCCTACTAATAGACAATCGATTGTTCTGATATCAGATAAACGAAGCGCTTATGGTTGAAGACAAACTGCTTATATGGAGATGCAAGCGTGGCAGCCGGGCTGCTTTCCGGCGCATCTACGAAAAGTACGAAAGTGATCTGCGAACACTGGCGGCTAACCTTTTGTATGACAAAGCGGCTGCTGAAGATGTCGTGCACGATGTTTTTGTTTCGCTCTTGCAGGTAATTGATAAGTTTGAGCTAAGAAGCTCCCTGGCGGGTTATTTGAAAACTTGTGTCGCGAACAGGTCACGAGACTATATGCGGAGAAGTCAACGGCAAGCCGCTGCGGTCAATGACGCCGAACAAGTGCTGTCGAGTAACGATGGGCCGATCCATCTGGTTATAAAGAGTGAACAACTGCACAAATTAGGTTCTGCTATGAGTCGGATTCCATATGAGCAGAGAGAGGCGATTGTCCTTCGTCTTCACGGTCAGATGAAATTCAGGACAATAGCTATGCTGCAGAACGTGACAACTAAAACTGCCCATACCCGGTATCGAGCCGGAATAGAAGGATTAAAGTTAATATTAAATAGTGAGGTTCAAGAATGAAACCTGCAAAAAAAATCGAAAGATTAATTAAAAAGAGCCGCTATAAAGCCAGCCCCGAGGCATACGATAAAGCTCTTGGCAGCTTTTTGCAGGCGGTAGATGTTCACGAAAAACAAAAATCAGCTCTAACGGAGCCGAATATGTGGAGAATAATCATGAAAAGTAAAATTACAAAACTCGCTTCTGCGGCGGTGATAGCATTAGTAGTTTTTGGTGGAATAACCTTATGGCCCGGTGGAGGTTCAGATAATGGGAAATGGTGGCTGGGACCATCGAAAGTTTGGGCACAGGAAATTATGGCAGCACTGGAATCAATCGAAGGTGTAACCTGTCGCGATCGAATCGTGACGGTTATGTCCGATGGCTCAGAACATATGTCTATGACGTGGATGATATTTTATGTTTCACATGACAGTTATCGCAGAGATATTTATGATGGTGATTTTCTT
>DAOUVA010000052.1 GCA_030667885.1 Phycisphaerae bacterium | reverse complement strand
TCAATCGGACCGGGCGGACTCGCAACAGCCGTCCACATACATTCTTCAAGGGTTGCTCCGATAGCGTTAAGATCATCTTTCTTGAGAAAGGGAAAATAAGTCTGTTCAAAATACAGCGCTCCGTCTGGCATGTGGGCCAGCACCCTGCCGCTTTTAGAACGAATCACCCACCTGCCCTCTTCTCGTTCAAGCCGAGTCCATGCGGGCACAAAACATTCTGTGCCGTCCGGCAGCGTCCAGGGCGACCATGATTTCTCGTCTAACGCAAATCCCCTGCCCAACTCGATCGTGTCGATCCCGAATCTGTCTAATACATCCTCATCGACAATGGCCAACTGCTGGATAACATCATAAACGCGAATTGGTTTGGTTGCCAGACCCAGATACTTTCGCAGCTTCGGATATGCAATTGCCGCAATGCCCGAAGACCGGTGCCCGGAAAAGTCAACGGCAGCACGGTCGGTTTCTCGATGCTCCAGAGCCGCTAAAACCCGCTCTCTTGAGTCCATAGTTTATTCCTTACTTGCCGGTTAGCGGTACTCGCAGTGTCACAATCTCGTATGCCGCCATATCTATTGGCTTGGTTATTTCCGAAACCCTTCCTTCTGCCAGATTACTCAGCCATACTGTTTCTGGCGCCGGTTCCGCCCATGTGAGTCGGGCTTTTTCAGATTTTCCGCCTGCATTGAACAAACGCACGATACGAGCAGTACAGTCCTCACTGGGCTTAAAAGCGGTTACAATTACACCTGCGGGTTTAACGCTCAGAATAGAATGTTGCACAGCGACCTCACCATCGACCGGAACAGCTATAAGCGGCTGACTACTCTCTATGCCGAACCTTGCCGCCCTGCCGGAATCGAACCGTCGGTGAGGCATGATTGAATAACGGAACCTCGTCGGGCCTTCCTGCCCTGCTTTATAGTTGGTTTCCCAGTAGTTGTTCATCACGTACGAGTAAAGTGTCGTTGATGGTTCGATTTGTTTAAGCCATCCTACGGTCTTGCCCCTCGGATCGGATGTAATGTTACCGACTTCGATCAGCGGCGCATCAACCGTCGCCCAGGTAACACCGTAATCCTCATTGGATACATCCACCCATCGTTGAACTGTGAAATAATTCTTACAGGCCCCCGGCAGTTGGTCAACCTCAGGCTGAACTACTGCCCACGGTGTGTCCATTCGCATAACGCCGTTTGGCACATTAAAAGCAAAAGCCAGATGCACCCCCTCCTGCTTGTAGATTTTCTCTTTATCTATAATATTGATAATGTCCACGCGGTTGATGCCGTCAATGATACGCACCTCGCGAGAGAGCTTATTACAGCCCGGAGCATCGGATTCAATCAGTAGCGAGGCAACCAAGGGCCCCTGCTCCTTAAC
This sequence comes from Phycisphaerae bacterium, assembly GCA_030667885.1. Lineage (GTDB taxonomy): Bacteria > Planctomycetota > Phycisphaerae > Sedimentisphaerales > Anaerobacaceae > NIOZ-UU13. The sequence continues at coordinate 12,147 of DAOUVA010000052.1, read as the reverse complement.
ACGAACTTTAACCTGCTCATTGCGCTTCGGGTCACTCGGCTCTCTTCCGGCCACGTAGAAATAATCATTAAGCCCCAGCCCGCTCTTGCGGTTCACAAGCTCGATATTATTTCCCTTCAGCTTGAAACTGCCAATGGCACCGGTCTTTTCATCGACTTTCAAAACAATTCTTCTGTTACTAAGTTCCGCACCTTGTGCTTTGGCATTGCCTGACCTGCTAACCTTGCCGGCCTGTAAGGTGAAGCGTTTGGCGGAAAAAGGCGCTATGTCCTGAGCAAGAAACGCTAAATCTCCTGTTGATAGTCGTTGTGATTTCACGGGTTTACCGTCAGAACACTTGATAAGTTCACCGGCTAATATCATGTCTTTCGGCAGCACAACCAGGTCAGTTCTCACCCAGGATGATGTATTGAAAACATCCACTGCTGTAACTGTTGCTGCTTCTTTTCGATACCCTGTTAATGAGTCGTCCAAAAGCTTGCGCGACTCGTCCTCGGCATCAATTGCGAAGGCCTGCTTGATTTTCCACTGTGCCTTGGTGAAATCACTATCAGGCTGGCTTATACTGCAGTGAGCACCCCATGTGTGCTCGTCGTAAAGTATCACATCTCGCCATGCATCATAAAACTTATCATCTGGGTAGCCGGTCGGATTGAGCATCGCCCATAACGTCTCGGCCTGTACTAAACGCTCGGCGGCATCACGATTAATCGAAGTCTCTCGTGCCGATGAGCCCGCCCCGTCTTCCCAGTATGGTGTGAAATCACCTCGGGCCTTTGGTACCTTCTTACTATACCGGCGTTCGAACTCATCGAACATCTCACTGGTAGTTGCCACAACTAACTTGGGATAAGCGTACTTTTCATTCCAGTCTTTAACATATTCGCTTAGCTTCGGGTCGGGCGGGCCGTTATCACCGCCAATCGAATAGCGAAGCTGTACCATATCGTAAGGATATTCCGAGTCACCGAGCCGTTTTAGATAGCCGAAAAGTTTACTGGAATCGAGGCGCCCGCTGTGAAAAAAGGAATATCCTTCACCCGCCACCCAGCAGAGTATATCTTCTTTGCCGGAAGGTGACTCCCAATAGAAAGGCTTATCGCCCCATGTCGATAATGTATAACCGATTCTATGCCCACGGTTTGGCCCTACCGAAAAGTACTTCACCCCGCTCTGTGCCAGGACAGGCACAATACCCCATGTATAGCCGGGCACGTCCGTAATCATTGCCGAGTTAATCGTCAAATCATAACGTCGCCGTAGCTTCTGCGCATAATCCACTAACCGAATAAGCTCCTCCGAACGGCACAAAGCTGTCAATTCATTGCCGTACAAAGCATCCAGTCCAATCCAGCCTTTCTTGACCGCATTGATGAACGCTTCTTGCTCCTTCGGTGTGGCCTGTTCCAGATAACTGTCCACCGCCCAAAGCACTTCGACGTTCCATTTGAAACGCGCTCCTTCCGGATAATCCGCCGACTCGCGGGCTAATTCAATGACCTGCTTAAAATATTCCCAATGCTTGCGTACAACTTCAGTCTGCACATGCGTGTAACCGATGTCAACATGCGAGTGATGCAGCACATAAATCTCCCACTTGCGAACGGGCTTTATAGCCAGGCTTTGCTTTCCGATAGATTTACCCGCCACCTTGACGTCAACCTCAATTGAAGTTGGGTTGTTAACTGCCGGTGCGAATCCTTCGATAACCTTAAAGCCCGGCTCAAGTGTTTGTCCGGCCGATTCCAAACCCTTGACAGCGACTGTTGCCTCGACGGGCTCGCCAATACGCATAACGGATGCCAGAACAGGCTGATACAGTTTGCCCCCTTTCTTCTTGATTAAGAAAGGCTGGCTATAGACATCCAGAAGCCTGGTAGAAGGTTTAAGTGACTCTGTTAGGACACCTCTTGGCGTTCTGAGAATTACATGGTCGTAAAGTACCCAACTGCCCTCTAATGATTTGATACTAATCTCGTTATTGCCCATCTTTAGCGTACGGACAGAAAAGTCTATGGCCAGACGATGTTCACGGCCCTTGTCGGGCTTACCGTGGGCTGAGGCGTCACCGGCTCCGCGGGGTACTTTGCGGATAAAGGTTTCATCATTGATTTTTATTTGCAATTTGGGGGGGCTGGCACTGTGTGTATCCACAAAATCCATAACAAGTTTGCATTCGCCAGTTAAAGGTGTAGTTTTCAAACCGAACAGAATCGTAAAAGTATGGCTCTTATTACCTGCCCACGAATCCGCCGGTCCCGGCTGTATGTAAGGCCAGTCCTTCTTTGCATCGGATTGCCCGGCCACGAACAGTACATCATGAGGGAACCTGCCCGAATACAAATTGCTCTTGTCAGGACCTAATGCGAACTCGGCGGTATTATTGTCGGCTTGACCAATCTGCCAAAGAATTGTATCGTCCTCAGCACCCAGCCCATTCATATACGAACAGAACAAAAGCACCAACGCCATGATTATTATTAGTTTAGTATTTTTCATCTTACACACCCCTTTTTACTATCTGTATCTTTGCAGGTTAAAACACGTTTTTTTGATATCAGAGTATTTCTATCTGTTATCTTGGTTTCGGCTTGCTATTTTATCGAGGCCGCTTATTCTTTTCCAGCATATTATGCTATTGATGTTAAACCACCATCAGACCTTTTCGGTAGTAATTCCCTCTTCCTATTTTCAATATTATGTCGCTATAGAGTTATAGGAAAAATCTTTTATTCTTGTTACCTCTTTCTCCATGAAATTGATTTTATCTCGATAAAGTCATCCTCTTTGCCTGTTGTTACAGGGTCAAGGCGAAGGCCTGTAATAGCTCCTTTATAATGCTGACAGGAGCTTAAGTCGATTTCGTAAATGTGATATTGCCCGTCTGCTCGAAGATTAAAAGACACGCTTTTGTTATTTGTAAAATTATTTTCCTCACGTGTTTTCCAGTATATTCTTGCATTGGTATCATGTGTGCGACATGCTGCGTGGATAAAGATTCTCGGTACATCTCTTGCAAGCCAGAATCCGGTAGGACCAATTAACTGTGGGTCGTTTCTTTCGAGCTTAACATGCAGTTTCCCCTCTATCGGCCAGCCGGTATCAACGGCATTGCGATAGATCCAGTGTTGCCTGTCATTCTCAAAGCGATAATTCGGCAAAGATTTTTTCGCAGAATGTTCATAAGCATACCGTCGAATCTCATCCAGTGTACCAAGGATAAGTCTGTATTCATATTCGTACTGAATATTATGGTCGAGGATTTCATCCTGAATAGGCGAGATATACCCCGTCGGTCCATCTTTACTTCCACCTTTACCCGGTACGCCGAAAAAACCTCCTTTGAATGAATATGTGTCCGGCTTAAAGACACCGAGCCCACGGTTGTTATCATCGACAAGAGCAGCCCAGTTCTCCGTGGCTAACCAATTCTCCCATGGATCGCCGTCAACATCCTCAAAACTTGTCCATGTTTTTCTAAAGCGGGAGAGTTTATCGTCGGTAAAAGGTTTGTCTCCCGTATAACTCAGTAAACGATACCACGGCCCGTTGGTGTAAACTGCGGGAAGTTCCTGGCCGCGTCCGGAGTATTGAGTTTTATCCAAGCGTTTGTTGTTAATACGGCTTCGCACCAGCACAGTATTTTCATCTAATCGAATCCATGTTTCAAAGGTGCACTCCCCCGGCTCATTATCCAATGGCCATTGCATGGGAACACATTTAACGTAAAGTATTTTCCCGTCGTTACGGTGCTCAACTACTCCAGAACGATTTCCTGCACAATCACCCGACTGAATCGGATTCCAACCGAGACCAGCCCATGTTTTTGAAGGTTGTTTGCCGTTCGGTGTAAAAGGGTTGGGACCGGAGTAAAACGACATTTGAATCTGTCGTCCCCAGTCATGATTATTGATAATATTAATCTTTTCTTTTGCATCGGCCAGATACGTAATCGAACCGCCAAGGTCAAGGTTTATGCCCACACGAATATTACCGTTGTCGAGATAGCTCATCTTTTCACGAACAGGCTTATTAGAACTCCGGCTTCCATAGCTCGGATGCAGAATTATTGCGATTATAAGAGCGACAAAAACCGGTAGATAGTTCGGATTGTGAAATTTTCTCATAATCATTGTCTTCTTCCGAATAAATATGGCTTAAATTTTCTCATACATACTGTTTTAGAGGCATTATAGACTTTGATATGTATAAAACAAGTTGCATCTCATGTTTGCTCAATCAGAGTAGTTATCGTGTGCCTATTGCTAAAAAATATCTTTCTAAAATCTAATTCTTTAGCTTTCTGCAGGAGCTTGAGAATATTTGTATAAATACTGCAGAGTATTTATCCATTTTAACAACACAGAAGTGAAATTATGTAAAGCAGTTAATTATAAAGGTTTGTGGCCTTTTACCTCTTCTTCACTTTGCCAAATCGCAACCGATGGCAAAATAAATGTAGTCATGTATCAGGATTTTTTTCATATTTTGAGAGTTTTGACCTGTTTTGCATAAGTTTTTCACTTGGCAACTTGCCGATTGTGTACTAAAATCTGTTGCTTTCGTGTAAATGTTCGGCTTTGAAAACGCGAGCTTCAAACGCGAGCGTAACTCACCGGTACAGGGTTATTAATTAATTAGTGCATAAAATCCCTGGTCTGGAAAGTATAATCTGTGGTTTTGATATTGCCACTTGGGTAAATAGCAGTATGGATGAGCAGAATGAGGAAGGAGGCTCGAAAATGACAGAAAAAATGGTTGGCACCGAAGAAAAAGAGAAATTCGTACCAACATGTCACATATGCGGAGAAAAACACTGGCCTCACCATATGTTAATTCCTTGCTTTAATAAGAATAAGGCAAAGGCAAAAGCAAAAGCTGAAAAAAAAGAAAAATCAGAACAGAAACGAAAGGAAAAGGCCCATGCCAAAGCAAAAGCCAAAGCTCAGGCCGAAGTAAATGCTGAGTTTGAAGCCCAGACAAGAGCCCAAAGAGAAGCCTTGGAGGACGAATTAGAAGAGGTGAATGCAAGGTTAAGAGAAGTAACCGAAGGCAGGGACAAAGCAGAGGCACAGGCCAGAGCGGATAAAGAAGCCAAAGACAAAGCTCAGGAGCAGGCTAAAGCATATATGGAGGCTGCATCAAAGGCAGAGGAACAAGCAGCCAGCGAAGCCAGAGCCGCAAGTAAAGCTCAACAGCAAGTCGATTCGCTCAGTAAGATACTGAAAGAAGCTGAGCAGAAACTTAAGGGACACAATCAGGAAATAGCAAAAGTCGTAGAGCAGAGAAAGGCCGAATCTAAATCAAGGGCCGAGACGGAGGGACAGTTAAAAGCTGAAATCCGTGCAAGACAAATAGCCCAGGAAAAAGCAGAAGCTGAAGCACAGGAAAGAGCAAAAACCCAGGCTAAAGCCGAAAATCTGGAAAAGGCCAAAATTCAGGCTGAAGAAGAATATCAAAACAGAGCTAAAGCTGAGCAGCAGCTTAAAGTCGAGATGAAAGAAAAGGAAAGAATCTGCGCCCAATTGCAGGCTAAGATTGAAGCAGAAGAAAATGCCAGGGCTCAGGCTGAGGAAAATATCAGAGCTGAAAAACAAGCCCGAGTTGAAGCCGAGGAAAAAGCTGATTTTTATTCCGAAAAAATTCATGAGATAGAAAACAAACTTCAATCCCAGATGCAGGCTGTACTCGAAGCGCAGGAAAAGCTAAAAGCCCAGGCGCAGGCAAAGCAAAGAGCTGAAGAACTTGCAAAAGCGGAATCACAAAAAAGAGCTGATATTGAAGCAGAGATGAAATCTTTATCTAGCTCCAGAGCCAACAGAATAGCCAAAGCTCAGGAAAAGGCTGCGGCCAAAGCAAAGGCAAAAGCGGAAAAAGACGGTTATCTAAAAACTGCCGCACAAGCCGAGGAGCAGAGAAAGGCAGAAGCAGAAGCAAGGGCCCAGGCAGATGAAAAACTGGAGGCCGAAATCCAGGCAAGGCAAAGAATTCAGGAAAAGCTCGCAGCCGAAACCCAGGAACGGGCAAGAGCACAAACCAGAGCCGACTCGCTCGAAAAGGCCAAAAATGAGGCTCTGGCTCAGGCCAGAGAGGAATCGCAGGCCAAAACTCAGGCTCAGCAGCAGGCAAAAACAGAGCTTGAAGAAAAGGCAAGGATTTGTGGCGAGTTGCAGGTCAGGATTGAAACGGAAATCAAAGCAAGGATTGAAGCACAGGATAAAGTCGAAGAAGAAAAACAAGCCCGTGCTGAAGTAGAGGCCCAGGTGGACTCTTATGCCCGGACCATAACTCAGATACAAAATGATCTTCAGGCCGAATCTCAGGCAAAGACCCAGATACAGGAAAAACTGGAAGCTGAAATCCAGGCAAGACTAAGGGCACAGGACAAGGCGGAAGTCGAAGCACAGGAAAGAGTCAGGGCCCAGGCAACTGCCCAGGCTAACGAAAAGGCTAAAGTCCAGGCCGAAGCCCAGCTAAAAGCCGAAGTACAAGCCAAAGATAAAGCTGTTCAGGAAGCTAAAGCCGAACTTCAAGAAAAGGCAAGCCTCTGTGGCCGCCTTCAGGCCAAAGCTGAGGCCGAGGAACAGGCAAGACTTGAAGCGGAAACTACTGCGATAGTGGAAAGACAAGCCCGCTCTGATGCCGAGGAAAAAGCCAGAACTTATGCCGAGGAAAGGGCGGAAACCCAGAGGATGCTTAAGGCGGAAATTCAGTTAAGAGTTGAAAAGGAAAGAAAACTTGAATTGGAGGCTCAGGCAAGGGCCGAACTCGATGAAAGGTTGGAAGTCGAGACCCAGGAAAGACGAAAAGCCGAAGAAAAGGCCGCCATCGAAGCGCAGGAACGAATCAAAGCCCAGACAACATCCCAGGTCATGGAAAAAGCTAAAGAAGAAGCAGACCAAAGAGCCGCTTCTGAAGCTCAGGCAAGAGACAATGCTGAACAGAAAGCCAGAATAGAAATGGAAGAAAAGGCGAAGATTTGCGGCCAGTTACAGGCGATGGCTGATGCTCAGGAAAAGGCGAGGCTTGAATCTGACGCCAAAGCCAGATCGGAAAGTCAGGCCAGAGCTGAGGTTGAAGAAAAGGCAAGATCTTATGCCCAGACGATAGAGCAGACAGAAAAAATTCTGGAGGCTGAAACTCAGGCAAGAGCCGAAGCGGAAAGAAGATTTGAATTGGAAGCTCACGCCAGAGCCGAACTCGATGTGAAATTACAAACTGAAATTGAAGCAAGATGCAGAGCTGAAGCCGAAACCGAGGTTGAAGTCCAGAAAAAGACAGCTTTGGAAGCTCAGTTGAAGGAAATAACTACCGACAGGGCTTCGAAAATAGCAAGAGCCGAAGAAAAGGCCGCGTCCAAGGAAAAGGCAAGAGCCGAAAGAAGAGGATATATCAAGGCTCTGGAAAAAGCCAAAGAACAAAGAAAGACCGAAGCGGCGGCAAGAGCAGAGGCCGAGCAGAGATTGAAAGCTGAAATGAAAGCCAGACGAAAAGCCGAATCCAGGCAAAAAGGCTCTTTCTTCGGAAACCAACGGGACAAGGAGCCTGACATAGCTCCTCAAACAGCTCCGATAGAAATTCGTTCTGTATCGGGAAATAATGGAAGTTGTAACTCTTGCGGCAAAAATAATTCTTCCCAAGAGCAGTTGGTTAAGGTGGATTCGGGTGACTTGCTTTGCCCGGATTGCATAAATGCATTAAAAGAATAAAGCTGCTTGTTAAACTAATATTTTGTAGAATTAATGGATGACTTTGCGAGCGAAGTCAGGTATCTCATTTATTCGAATGTAAATTAACGCAGCGCTTTAGTCCTCACGATACGGCTTCTTAAGGGCTCACAGTTTTTGTCTCCTGAGTCAACGAGCTGAACTATTTGTTCCTGATAAGCTTCAGAGAGTTTTCTCTATATACTTTCCTGAGGACTCTGTCGCTCAAATCCAGCCCGTACAAGGGCCAATGGTAGCTGGTACGATTCCACGCATAAAAGTGCTCATCTGCAGATTCAAGAATTCTAAACGTATGTTTATACATCTCTGCTGCGAATCTCATATCTGTTGCATAAACAAGCCGGTCCTGGTACTTCTCATAGAACTGCCCGACAAACCTTGGAATGGCTGCCGTCTCTGAATAGCGTGCGGATATGTCCGCATACAGATTTGTATATTTGTCGAACAGCTTTCCAAGGCGGCTCAGATTATCGGAACAATTGGCAAAGTGACAGGCTATGAAAATCGTCCCGGGATGTCGCTTGACCGCCCTGCCAAGTATTTCCACCATGCCCTCGTGACCTACAATACCCGGCTGATTATCCAGCCTCCATTTATAAGCATTCATTAAACCATCATTCCTGGCGTCCATCGGCTCATACATCCAGCGAGGATCGGCCACGTGAATATTCACCGGCATTCCCAGCTCTGCACATTTCTCCAATAGCGGATCCATACGGGCATCATCCAAATGCATCCCCCATGCTTTTGTCGGCTTGCTGTAAAATAATCCTTTGCCCTTATCACCCAATTCACCGACACCGCGAGCGCCGAGCTTGTAGCATCGTTCCAGTTCTCTAACAGCCGCGGCTCCGAAACCCGGCTTGTCATATCCCGTATAGTCAAGTCCACACCATACCTCAAAACGATCAGGATACCGGGAATATCTTTTATAGATGGCGTCAAAAGCCTTGCCCGTTTCTCCCGTCAATATGATTGCTTTTTCGATTCCAACCTCGTCCATTACTCGTATCCACTCAAGAATCTGCTCGTTATTATCAACGTATGCGTGCGCGTGCATATCAATCGCCGGATACCTTGCCTTATTTACGTTTGTACGCGGTACATTGTATATAGAACGCGGACGATAATCCTTCAGCAGCAACTTTTCGGGTATGTCTCGAACATCGGCGGAAAATACCTCCACTGTACAACTCGCAGCAATAAGAAATATAACATAGAAGCATAACCTTTTGTTTTCTCTTGAAATTGTCGGATTCATCTTGAAACTCCTTGAAAAATGTTGTCGAAAACCATCGAGACGCTTTATCTTACCTGAGTTAATATATAAACCTCATAGCGAAGCTATTGGATGCACATTGGCAAATAAAAATCTACAGGACAACGATATTATAGTTGTTCCGAAAAAAATAATCCACCTTTTATGAAAGAGGATTTTGTTCGTAAATATTATCTCATCCCAAATTGAAGAAAAGTTTGCGCTTTTATTAAGGTCTTTCATTTTTTAGTCTGCATACCCATGCAATAGGGGATTACCCGATACGGCAATAAGTAGTTCACCTGATAGCAAAAATATGCTCTCCACCGATATACAAAAACATCCATTTTCTTTATATTAAATATAAAGATTAATAAGGCTTAAGAAAAAAAGTGATTCGTTAGACGTTAATGAATTGTTGATGGAGGATAATTACAGCATTCTTTGTTCTGAAAAGGCTATTATGAGTTGATGTTGAAACTATAATGTATAACAATCATATAATTCTCATTATTGAAAAAATAAGTATAATTATGGATAAAAAATCATTGTTATAAGACGTTGATAGTCGTTGCAACAGACCCCCCCCTTTTCAGTACTGAAAACCTTAAAAAAAACATAAAAAAAACGGTTTTTTGTTGTTCTTATCGTTGATTTATCATATAATGAACGTTCTATTAGTGGCTTTGCTGGAACAGAGAGTTCACAAAACACAGTATCTTTCTTTGATATTATTGTACTCTCAATGTTATGTTCTGGAGCGATGTAAATCTGCTTTTCAGAGCATACTTTATTTGTTTTGTTCCACACTTTCCTGTGGATATGGATAGTACATAAATTGTTAATTTAAGGAGATTCATTATGAGTAGCACAAAAACAATGATGTGCTTTGTTCTTGTATTTCTTTTGGGTTCAGTTTTTTGCTTTACGGCCGATGCCACACAGCGAAAAACCGAGTACGATCCAAAGATGGAACAAATGCGGGAGGAAGCAAAAAGAGCTAAGCGGGAAGCTCACGAAAAAGCTAAAGCGAAGTTGGAGGAAGATATCTCGGAAATTGACTTATCACAAGACACAACAACGAAAATCAGCGTAAAGGAAATTCGAATCAGCGGCAACACACTTTTAACAACCGATGAATTGTTAGACGACATGCCTCTGATTTACAATGATTCCCTTGATACATTGCAGAACGCAGATAGCCGCAGCCTTTACGATTTCAGGGTACTGCATGATATCATTTTAGAGCCCGGCCAGGCTCGACAGGTTTCAACAAGAACAATCAGGGCTTTAACACAGTATCTCGTTTCTGTTTATCGAAAAAATAATTATTCCGGTATATATGTTTATGTACCTTCTGAGGCAATGATAGACGGCGAAAAAGTAGAAGATGACATTCTGCCGGTCAAAGTTATCGAAGCATCGGTTTCTGAAGTCAGAGTGACACAATATGATATCGAACAGAATGCAGTTGAAAAAGGATATCTTTCAAAAGATGCCGTTCTCGAGTGGTCGCCAATAAAAGAAGGTCAGGTGGGAAATCAGAAGAAGCTCGATGATTTCGTCAATCTCCTGAATCTTAATCCCGACAGATACGTCTCAGCCGTTGTAACACAGGGAGATGAACCTGAAACTCTGACGGTGGCATACGACATTTATGAAACTGACCCATGGCACTATTTCATCCAGGTTGACAATTCCGGCACCAGAGACAGACAGTGGATGCCGAGAATTGGCGTCGTCAATACGAATGTCCTGGGTTTTGATGATAAATTTATGGCGATTTATCAGGCGCCGCCGGAATCGGGAATTGAAGATAATTATTCGGTGTACGGCACATATGATTTCCCAGTCATGGGACCGAAACTGCGCCTTAATGTATATGGCGGATACAGCCAGTATGATATTAATCCTGAAAGCGGGGATATTAATTTCATTGGTAACGGTTCATTCGTTGGCGGTATATTACGATACAACGCGTTGCAATTTGATGGTTGGTTCTTCGATATCCTCGGTTCGATGAGCTACGAACGGAGCAAGCTCACGCCATCCTTATTCCCTGCTGCTTTGGGTACTAACCTGAGAATGAATATATGGGGTGTAGGTCTTGACGTTCATCGTTCGACCGACATGACAAATTCAGCCGTTACATTTAACCGGCACCAAAATTTTGACGGTTCCGACAGCGGCGAATTTAATACGGCACGAACCGGAGCGGATAACGATTTTAGTATCTACACCACGACCGCCGCTCACAGCCGTTTCCTCGATACTAATAAAGTACAGCGCCTCGGCGGCTCAGCACGCTGGATAACATCATCCGAAAGACTCGTCCCGGCGAAAATGACCACCTTTGGCGGAATGTACTCGGTAAGGGGTTACGATGAATATGAAATCGTTGCTGATGGCGGTATCCTTGCGTCACTTCAATATGAGTTTGACCTTATCAAATACGACAAGGTCATGAACCCAGCCGAGGGAGAGACCGAATCAACAGCGGCTGATAAATATGAACTCAAAAAGCTGGCCCCCCTGGTATTTCTCGATTTTGGCCGCACAACAGTACAACACCCCGTAGCGGGTGAAGAGAGACATCAAACTCTCTTTTCCGCCGGCCTGGGTACGATTTTTGAAATTGGTGATAATTTTAGTGGAGGAGTCTATTACGGCTACCCACTCAAGAAAACTCCTGACACAAGGGTAGGCAAAGGCCGGGTCAATGTCGGCTTTTTGTTAAGATGGTAAACATTAAACACGGCGGCGTAGTCGCCGGAGGAAGAGGAATGATATATAGCGTTAAGAGGGAGCTATAAAATAAATAGGGTGTTTTACTAAAGGGAAAAACAATGGAAAAGGTAAGAAAAATTGTTAAAAAGTATTATTTAAGGCAGATTTTATCATACTGGCTCGCCTGCTGGATGTTCTTTGGTCTGCCGGCGCAAGTCGCTATGGCCACACCGGCCGGCGGTGTGTTTCAGGTAGGTACTGGAACGATTGATCACGGTCCTGCCACAGATGTAATAGTCAATCAGTTGGAATCGGTTATTAACTGGGGCAGCCTGGATACGTCTTCAACCGAAGGTCTCACATTCACACAGGGCGCTCTGAGCAATTCCGCGGTACTCAATAGAGTAGTTGGCGATGGTGCAGCGTTTGCAACAT
>DAOUVA010000296.1 GCA_030667885.1 Phycisphaerae bacterium | reverse complement strand
CGTTGGCGTAATTAGCCTCATCAACACGCCCTTAGTAAGTGGCAACACACACAACCTGTCCCGGTTCATAGCTCTCGGAGCCAAGGATGCCGCTGGCTTTCAACTCCAGAGAGGCTGCATCGGCGCCAAAATAGACTTCATGTGAAGCACCATTGACTCCCGGCGTCCAAGTCAGAATTGGCGTTTGCGTTACATCTACAGCGCCATTAGCCGGGTCAAGTGCCGCAACAGCACCTTCGGTCGTGAAGCTCCAGACATCACCTTTATACGTTTCGACAATATCGAACTCATCAACCCGCCAGTAGTAAGTCTTGGCCATTTTGAGTGTGCCGGGAGTATAGGTCGTAGTTCCCTGAGCCTGACCCCCGGTAGCATTATTGACATAGTCAAAATTATCTCCGAAATATACGGTGTGCAGTTTCGCACCGAAACCTAGCGTCCAGCTAAGTTGCACATCCACATCTACTGACTCAGCGCCATCATCCGGGTCGGGAAAGTAGGCTGTCTTTGGGGGAATACTAAAGCTCCAGATATCACCTTTCCAAGGACTGTTCGGCTCAGCATCGTTGACCTCGTCGATCCGCCAGTAGTAAGTTGTGCCCGGAACAAGACCGTCAGGAAAAGCAAATCCAGGAAAGCCAACAACAGCAAAAGTCGTGGCCTGATTGCCAATGAACGTACCTTCGGCACCTTCGTTAACGGCATCAAAATTATCACCGATATACACATCGTGAGAGTTTGCAAGAGCTCCGGGCGACCAGCTAAGATTCACCCACGTATCTGAAAGTAAAGCGCCGTCAGCCGGATCAGGTCCGAAAGCGTATGGCCATGGCTTACCTTCCATGGCGCTGAGTATCTCAACCTCTGACAGAGCGTGGTTGTAAAGCCGGACCTCATCCATAATACCGTCCCATGCGAATCCTCTGGCAGCGTCCAATTCGCCAACCCACACCGGGGCGCCCCCTGTGTTCACTGCATTGTCCGGATGGTCATCACTGGACTCCAGGGCGCCGTTGATGTATAGCTTAATCTTCTCCCCAGCATTGCCTTGCCCATCAAATACCAGAGTGATGTGGTACCATGTATCATCTTCGAGGACTATCGTGGACAGGCCTATATTCGCGTTGTTACCATTCACCCGGCCATTTACAAACTGGCCTGTCCAGATAAACAAGTTGTACACATCGCCGTCATTAAACGCATTTCTTTTCGAGACGATGGACATCCCTTCGTAGCTCGCAATGTTCCGGGGCAGTACCCATGCTGCTATGCTAAGAGCGGACATGCCCTCCAGTTTGCCAGCATGAGTAACCTCAACACGGTTGGCGTTATTCCCGTCAAACTCTAATCCCTTACCGAGCTTCCCGTCGATAAGATTGAGTGAGCCAAGGACCCCTACTGTAGTGGGATTAGCAGACGCATCAATGGGGTTCTGCGCATCCTCGAATGGCAGGTGAAGCACCAGGTCCGCCGTCGCATTGCCGGCGGTACTCAGCACTAAAACAAAAGAGAGCAGATAAATCAGTCTTTTATTCATAGTATTCCTCCTTAAAAAAAGTCAAAAATAGCTATTTATTCTTTTGCTATATACTTAAAAAAAATGTCAATCTCCAATTGTTGGGCTCTCATCAATCGTAATGTCATTTATGTTTTTTGCGGTTATGGAGCATGCAGAAGAATATCATCAAAGTACATCATACCCAAGCCGCCGGCCACCGGATTATTCCTGTTACCAAGACCAAGTGTAATCGAAGTTACATTGGCAAGATTAACGCCCTGGTCTGCAAAGCGCGTCAGGTCGATATTCCATTCGGTCCAGGAAGTTCTCAGTGCCGCCTCAGGATTGTCATGATTGACCACAGCATTGCCGTTGAGTGCAACGTACAAATTCTCAGCGGCGTTACCAGAACTACCTCGGAACCAAATTGTTAGTCTGTTGACACCGTTCACGGTCCAGTCACGAGTGGAAGTCAACGTTAAGGTCGCTTCGGATTTCCAGACAGAGTTGTCATAGGACATCGGCATCGATTGCAAACCTCCGTGGATGATAGTCTGCTCGGCAAATGGAGCATTAGCATTACCAACTACAGAGCCATTTATAGCTGGGTTGTCAAATCCATCTGCCCAGGCCAGATATATCCTGTTACTACCGGGTTCACCTTCATTAATGTCATTGTAGCTCTCCATATCGTCCACAATCAGGAAGTTAGCCGTAGTAAAGCTCCAGAGGGGACCTGTCCACGGGCTGTCGGCGTTGGCATTATTGACCTCATCAATCCGCCAGTAGTAAGTGGTATTCCACTCAAGCTGTCCAGGCTCAAAGCTCTCGCCGCCGAGGTTCCCGCTGCCTTTAAGCTCCAGAGAGGCTGCATCTGCGCCGAAATAAATCTCATGTGTATCGGTAAAGACTCCCGGCATCCAGGTAAGAGTCGGTGTCTGAGTCACATCCACATCGCCGTTAGCCGGCGCCGGGTCGCCCACGGCACCCACTGTCGTAAAGCTCCAGACGTCGCCTTTATATGTTTCTATAAGATCAAACTCATCGGCACGCCAGTAGTACGTCTTGGCCATTTCAAGTGTTCCGGGAGTATAGGTCGCCGTTCCCTGAACCGGGCCATCGGTTGCATTATTAACATCGTCAAAATTATCACCGAAATACACAGTGTGAAGCTTGGCACCGAAGCCTTCTGTCCAGCTAAGCTCGACATCGAGAGCTACAGATTCGGCACCATTGGCCGGTATGGGATCATAGGCGGTTTTTGGGGCAATCGAAAAACTCCAGATGTTACCCTTCCATGGACTGTTTGGCTCTGCGTCATTTACCTCATCAATTCGCCAATAGTAGGTTGTTCCCGGAACAAGACCTTCGGGCATAGGAAATCCCGGGAAACCAGCAACAGTAAACGTCCCTTCCTGGTTGCCTTGGAAGGTACTTTCGGCGCCGTTATTCACATCGTCAAAATTATCGCCGATGTAAATATCGTGCGAAATCGCAAAATCTCCCGCTCTCCACTCCAGATTCGCCCATGTGTCCAGCAGAAGGGTGCCGTCCTTCGGATTCGGACCGGAGGCGACCGGCAAACTTTTACGGCCACTTGGTCCATACACGATGAAATCGTCGAAGTCCATCATGCCACTGTAAGCCTGAATTCCAACCCTGCCATTAGTCCACTGAGCATGCTCTATATTAAACATTTCTACATCATTCACATAACCGGCCAGTCCTGTCTTGGTAACCACCAATTTAATATCATGCCAGTCTCCCACTACCAATGAGTTATTTGTCTGAGCCAGCATCTGACTTGTACCGGCGTTATACATATATGGTCTGGATTCCGTATTCGTCCATCCGTTTACTATCCATCTATACATATGGGTATTAGGCCCATTTCGATCAGCCCACACCGTCGGTACAGGATCCTGTACTCTAAAGAGCACATTAACAGGAGCATCTCCTTCAGTAAGCGGCTTCACCTTGAATTCAATAGTGTATTCTTCCCATTCACTGCTCCACTGGTCCGCCGCGACCATTGATGCTTGCCACGGATCAGCGGCGGCAAGCTGGTGATATACACCATCAGCAACCTGCCAATCACCGGTAATCACCTCCCATTTACCCACAGACTCCGCAGAATTCTCGAAGTCGTCAAAGAAATATGTCTGTGCGTCAACAGGCGTAGAAAACAGTAAGATGAAAACTAAACCTATAAGCGTTCCGAATGACACGAATCCTCTAACAATCATTTTTTCCTCCTTTATCAAAAATGGTTAAAAGTAAAATTCTTCTCTGACTATACATCAAAACACTCATTCCCATAGAAGCGGGATACACAAATTTATCGTTGAAATGTTTACTCCTCCTTTTATGAAGCACACTTCTCACCTCTTATGGCGCAACTCTGTGACATACATAATTCCTCCTCTATAAAGAAGCATCCAAAGTTTCCACAGGCCAGAAAAGAAAATCGTCACATTCCCGCCTATGCAGGCGCAAGCTCTACTAATACTATCTATACCAAATTATCCACCGTTTAGTCAAGAGAAATCGCTGGGTAATATGCGCAGAAAACTCCTGAAAAGGATAATCAGAAGAGGTTTGAAAAAGCACGACAATTATCTAATATTGGATTTGAAAACAGAACTCTTATTTTCAAAACTCATATATTCGCATAACTTATTGCTGTGTATCCCTTTGGCGGCGAACAAAAGACCAGATGTAATAGACCGGGATACCTAAGAGTATGCTGCCGAGGCTGTAAATCGAAGGTTTCGGCCACTGCATGAACGCAAATACAGCCATAAAAATAATCACGACCATAAAGATCGCCGGAACAACAGGATATCCGGGCACACGAAACGGTCTTTCCATATCCGGCCGGCGATATCTAAGGACATATACCGCTCCGACAAAAAGCAGTGCAAAAAGCGATAAGCCCACCGAGGCATACTGGTACAGGTCCCTGAAATGTTTCATCCCGAACAGAATAGCGATTGCGCACGTGCTTTGTGCGATCATCGCGTACACAGGGATACCACCCTTTGAGCTGATACGCCCCGCTACGGATGGGAATAATCCGTCCTTTGCCATGGCATAGTAAATCCGCGGACCGGTGATAATGAAAGCACTCACGGTAGCCAAAAACGTCAAGCCCAGCAAAACAGAGAAAACGTTGGAGGCTCTCGATCCAAATAGATTTCCGACCGCCAGTTTGGGAACCAGTTCCGCATTGCCAAAGTCCACATCAGCCAGAGGTACCGCATAAGCAAAAACGAGATTCAACGCCAGATACAAAACAACTACCAATCCGGCGCCAAGCAGCAGCGACCGCGGGAGAATTTTGGCCGGGTTCTTAACCTCACCGGCCAGATAACTGGCGGCGTTCCAGCCGCTGTAAGCAAACATGACATAGAACAACTGAGTAACCGCAGTCCCAAACTTGACCTTTCCTATCGACTGCCCTGCCGAAAGGTTTGCCAGTTGTCCTTTGCCGAACAGAAACGCAAACAATACCAGAAACACGAACAGGCCGAATTTGAGAACCGTAGTGAGGTTTTGCGTCCAGGCGGACTGACGGTGACCGGCGAGATTGGGCAGCGTAACCGCTACGATAATAGCAGCAGCGGTAATTTTGATAATGAGGCCGGCTTCCTTCTCGGCCAATCCGAATGGCGTCAAAAGGTACTTAGCCGCGATATAGCCGGCTACAGCTAACGGCGCGGAAAAGCCCATAAAAAACGATGTCCAGCCGGATAAAAAAGCAGGCATCGGACCGTATGCTTCGCGAAGGTAAATGTACTCTCCACCCGACTTGGGCAGAGCCGCTGCCAGTTCCGCCACACAAAGAGCACCACAAATAGCCAACAACCCGCCAAGAGCCCAAAGCCCGAATATTACAGGGTAGTTCTGGAGCGAAGCCATCATGTATCCGGGCGAGATTAGAATTCCTGTTCCCACCATGCTGGCAATAACCACATAGGTCGAAGTCGATAGACCAAATCCTCGCTGCAATTCTTCTTTTGGCATTCTTATTGTCCTTAAAGTACCCCCATCTTTAATGGTCGTAAGCCCTTCACGGCACGATACATCTTTAGCGATTTCGGGAGCCATCCGGCAGATTCCGGCACCTCCCTGTTACTTATATTCAGTACTTTAATTTATGCATTCAGGGACTTGTCCAGAAACCCGTCCCATATCCGCCGCTGCTCAATCAGCGCCTGGACACGGTCGGGAACCTTGTCACTTACTTCCAGCAGTTGCCAGCCCTTCCAGCCCATTTTTACAAGCAGGTCCATCTGAAGCTGATACGGAAATTCCGCATCTTTGAGATTATGCAGGTGAAGAGTATCAGCCAGCAAATCCTTGACCAGGTTGAAATTGTGCTCGAACCCGTTGCCCGCGGCATCCCTTGTACTGGAATTGAGCTTAATCCGAACGCTCGGCTGGTCAACCCGTTCCATAATCGCCCTTAGTGTAGGCAGTTCGCCGACATTGCCGTGAGCTTCGAGGCGGACCTGCTGGCCATAGTCACCCGCGAATGCTCCCAAAAT
>DAOUVA010000165.1 GCA_030667885.1 Phycisphaerae bacterium | reverse complement strand
TTTATTGAGGTCGGCTACATATCTTTCGAGTCGGCCGATTGAAACGCCTTTTGTAGGGTCTTTGAATTTTATCCCGACAGTACATGTCTGCTGGCACTGGACTTCCTGTGGACAGACTCGGCCGCATACAGCCGGCAATAGAGAATTTTCCTTTATGATATCCAGGGCTTCCTTATAGTGGCCTTCGGCAATGGCGGAAACAAAATCTCTTATTCTGATTTGCACAGGACAACCTTTAACACAAGGAGCCTTTTTACACTGGAGGCAGCGCATGGCCTCCAGTCGGGCGTGTGTTTCAGTATAGCCGGTTGCCACTTCGTTGACATTGCTTCTTCTGATGGTGGGGTCCTGCTCGGGCATGTCCTGCTGGGGTATATTGTATCTTTCGCTTGGTTTGAGTTTATCGGTTTTTTGCTTTTCTAAGAGTTGCTGGAGAAGCTGCTGTCTTTCTTTGTCTGTCACTGTAAGTGTTTCCTAACAATTGCCGAGAAGTATCTGCTATTTTAACGGGCAGATATGTTCAAGGTTCAATTTGTCTAATTTTGCATCTGTGTTGTTGATATTGTTCGTGTGCCTTTTTTTCCTGTTCTTGATAGGCATTTAATCTTTTCATCATCAAGTCGAAATTGACTTTGTGGCCGTCAAATTCCGGCCCGTCCACGCAAACGAATTTTGGCTTATTATCAAATTCGATTCGGCAGCCGCCGCACATACCGGTCCCGTCAATCATAATAGTATTTAGTGATACTTGTGTTGGTACGTCAAACTGCTTTGTTACCTCGCAGCAAAACTTCATCATAATAGCCGGGCCGATAGCAAAGACCTGGTCCGGCTTTGGATTGTGCTGGCAGAGCTCTTTCAATGGTTCGGTCACTAATGCTTTTCGTCCGTATGAACCGTCATCAGTTGTGATTATCAATTCGTCGCTTATCTGTGCGAATTCTTCTTCGAGGATGAGAAGCTCTTTATTTTTTGCTCCGAGAATGCTGATGATATTGTTGCCTTCTTCTTTCAGTGCTTTTGCTATGGGCAGCAAGGGTGCATTGCCGATTCCGCCGCCAACACAGACAACAGTACCGAAGTTTTCGAGATGTGTCGGCAGACCCAGGGGCCCTGCGACGTTGGTGATTTCGTCACCCTCCTGCAAATCTGCTAATTCGGCGGTGGTTTTTCCAAGACGCTGCCAGATAAGCCGGATAGTGCCCTTTTCCGGGTCGGCGCCGGCTATTGTCAGGGGGATCCGTTCACCATATTCGTTATTTATGCTTATAATCACGAATTGGCCCGGTTTTCTTGCCTGAGCAACCAGCGGTGCCTCAATGTCGGCCATGAAAACGTTCTCTGAAAGTTGTTTTTTAGATATTATTTTGTGCGGCATTTGTGCTTCTCTCAGATTAAGATTCCCAGAAATAAGAATTATCGGATAGGCAGGTCTGTTTGTCAAGAATTATTGTACCCCGTAGTAGTGAAAAAGGTGTATTGAGAATTGATTTCGCGACTGCCCGGTGTTGTATCCGGGCGAGCCAATCAATGCCTTAAACCGATGCTGTCTTATAATTGAATCTGATTATCAAGGGGGTGGGCTTATTATTTTACTCGTGCCAGCGATTTATTTTGAAGCGCACTAACTCTTCATTTGCACTTGCATCTTTCAGCGAAGCATCCACTTTCATAGGTGTTTTGAGCTCATAGAATCGCCGATCTTGTCCTGTCCCTACCTCAGATACCCTTCGGTCTTAGTTCATAATTTTCTTGCCGTAGCTTTTCATTAGTGGCCGTTAATTGGGCGATTTGCCTATACCTGGCTCTTACCCAAAAAAGAAGTATGACTGATATGATTAGAGTAAACACCGCAAATACTGTTAACACTACCATTAACCGCGTCTCGGCTGTGGCGGCAGCTTCCATCTGTTCAATCGGTGTTAGCGCTAAAAAAATAATCTGCAACCCTGTTATGATTAAGCTTTCTGTTATCACATCGCACCCTTTCGATTCTATTAATTATATGGCAGAGCTTTTCAAGTTAGTTTTAGCCTTCAATTGTGTTGCCTCTGCATGTTACTTTACTTTTATAGGCGTAGTTATTATATCTTTCGTTGAAAACGTAGGACTACCCTCATACCACCGTTCTACTACGAAGGATACTCCCTCGTCCTCCATGCTGACTGTTCTCAATGCTTCATCGTAGTAGTAATTACCTCCGTTCTTGAATTCAAAGCTGTCGGCAACGATAGCGCCATAAACGTCTCCGTTTGCGTATAGATCAATATGTGCATTTGGTGCATAGATTACTCCGGTCCATTCGTTCTTTGCCTTGATGTCGAGGTTCTGCCCAACTCCGCCTGTACCGTACAATTGAAGCGTCATAGCATCCTTGGTGGGATTTTCAGTACCTATACTGCTGCCGTTGCCGGTTACAATATCTCCGTCTATGTAAATAGTCAAAGATGAATTGTCTCTTACAATAATCTCACATGCGTTGCCGAGGTCGATATCTCCGGTGATATACAGGACAACATCTCCCCCGTCTATTTCCAATATCCCTGCATCTTTACTTGCTGACAGGCTAATATTGCCATATTGGCCACTGTCTGCGGGTGTGATTGTTATTGTTGCGCTCTTGGCGGTGAGATCAAGCCCCGTAGCGAGCAGTGTCGCCGGAGGCGTTATTGTTGGCAGGGGATCATTTTCTGTTCCTCCAAGTTGATCACCCGTTGTTGCGCCCAGGTCTTTTATAACAGTACTCGGATCACCCCCAAGCCCCACGAGAACATCACCCTTTACATCTACACCACTATTGAGAACTACCATTGAGTCCGCTGTGCTTTGGGTACCGATATTTACCTTGAATTCGGTATCAAGGGGGTCTGCGGAGTTGTATCCATCGATGGTCGTTCCGGATTTCAATACCAAACTCCCTTTCGTTAGAATCGCATGCTCGAATAATCCCTTCAATCCTATTGTCGCATATACTGCTCTTTCGGCATTGTCGGCTCTTCCGACTGCCGCCATAATAAAGCCTTTGTTAAGGTCACCTGTAACGTCATAACTGTAAGTAGCGTCACAATGGAGCAGGCTTGTCTCTTTTGCCGTTGGCAGAGAACCGCTTGACCAGGGTTTAACCGCCAGTTTTTGGTTCATTTGATATAGAGCCATTGTCAGGCCTGTATCGGCTGCACATCGAGCTGTAATATCCGAAGTAGTTCGTGTGGAAAAGATACGGCTGTTCAGACCCATACTGAGAAGCCCTGTTCCCATTGCGAGCAATATTAAGACTACAACTATGGCCAGAGGTATGGCCGAACCTTGTCTTTTTGATTTTAGTAGCTTTTTCATATTTACCTCCCTTTCTTTGTTAGGAGAAAATAAAATGTTGTTAGTTGTTCGTAACTGCTGATGTTATAAGTGTGTTTGTCTGTGTTCCATTATCAAGTTTAAGTACCATTTGAATGGAACGGCCGAGTTGCTCGAACTTGCAGCTGGATACATTCTCACAGACAGTTTCGGTTGTTAATGTTGACGTAGGATTCAGTTGGCCGTATTCAACATTCAGTGTACCTCCGGCTGTGTAGAAACGTGCATAGCGGTCAACGACGGTAGATGCATCACTTGCGTAGTAATAGACCTCGACCCAACTGCCGGCGGAATCGATCAGGAACTTTTCTCTGCTTGCCTTGCGCAATACTGCGTCAAACTTTCTCCTTGCGACATAGCCGTCTGTGACGACATCGGAGTATATACGATTATACATGTAGTTCCAGCCGCGCTGGCCGTCAACTAAGACCATGCCGATAGCAAGTACGACAAAAATCATAATTGCCATGGCCGTGATCAACTCTGTAAGTGTAAAGCCTCGTGAAGCTGTTAATCTTTTTTTCATTATCGTATTCTCCCTCAGCCGTTATAAGGCATAGGTTGTGAACTGAAAAGTTTTATCGATATCGCTGATGGTGCTTTGTCCCTGCTGCCGCTGCGCCCAGGCTACAATGATATTCAAGGCCCTTAATCCGGCACTAACGTCTTTCCACGATAAAGTTATATAGAAGTTGGCGTTATTTACGTTAACGGTATAACTTCCCAGAAGCGTAAAATCTCCAGGTTCGGCAGGGCCGCTGCTTGTAGTGATGGTTAGGTCTGAACTTAAATATGCTACCGGGTCATAAGTCTCTGTACCTCCGAGTCCCCGCCAACTTTCGCAGAGCAACAATCCGATTCTGGAGGCGGTTATCTTTGCGGCAGCTTTTTGGGAGTCCAAAGCGGAATAATACCTAAAATTGGAGGTTCCGATAAGTGCCGCTAAAAGGATAGTCATCGCAATCATTATCCCGACCAAAGAGAACCCGCTGCGATACCGAATTTTGCGTGTTTTTGGGATCATTTTACGCTCCTCACTTTTCAAAAGGCCCGGTCTATTAAGAAAGTTCCGTCTTTTTGCCTTCCGAGCTGTTTTTAAAGTATCGAGTATCTGATTATTATCAGACGATGTGCCTGTTAATCTCAAATCATGGTGCTTTTACGAGTCATCTCGACACAAGGTTTTAATCGACATAAACTACCATTAGGTTTACATGAAAACCATGTCGTTCAACCGGTTGTAATTAATCCCGCAAGCTGTTGAAGCAAACGCTGTACAGTCCCCGCTTTTTGAGGGCTGTAAGCATGATATCAGATGTGTAAGCCTCTTCATCCCTCACACTCTTCACTGTTTAGAGATAGCATGAAAGCTAAAAAAGGCAAATCACTACAGATATTTTTGATATCGTACGTTTTCTGTGGAAAATCCGAAGTTGCAGTTTGTGTTTCAAAAAGCAGCTTATAGATTGGTCCGATATTTCTATGTGTCAGGCTGCATTAATAAGCATTGCGAGGAAAAAAGCTTCTGTTACTAAAATAACACAGCAGGGTCCGGGAAAATCATCGAAATAAAACCACAAAAGCTGATACTGCTAATTTGTTCTCTGAGGGCTTTGATCTTCAGAGGATTGTATTTCTTCTTGTTCCTGCTTGAGTGGAGGAACCATCGAACTGACTTTGGACGCGAATTCAGAAATTCTCAGAGGTGGCGATTTTTGCTGTACGGCTTGGACGGGCTTGTCGTTGTCAGCCTCTGTGGCGATGATGGCTTTTTGCACTGCCTGCTCGGCGGATTCGTCGGTGAGTGCCCGTAGGTAAATAGAAGAGGAGCCCTGCTGTTCGACCCAAACCAATTTCTCTCGAATCAGTTCCAGAAGTGCAAGGAATAATCCGACCAATGCAAGGCGATTGTTTCTGGCTTCGAAAACACGCTCGAAAGTCAATGGTCCTTCAGTTTGCAGCCGATGTAAAATTTCTATCTGATATAAATCAATGGGCGTATCGTCTGTGATACTTCTGATGTCACCGACTGTTCCGGTGGCCTTGCATACTGAATCAAAGGCTTCGAGAAGGTCCCAAATGCTGACCTGTTCAATATCAACTTCGGGCTCAGTAGTCGGCTTTAGCCGCTCGACAATAGTGGCGGGACGCGGGAAGCGTTCTTGCTGCTCGTCAGCGGCGGCATTAAGAAGATTAGCTGCATCCTTGAACTTTTTGTACTCCAGAAGCTGACGGATAAGCTCTGCGCGGGGGTCATTCAGGTCATCTTCTCCGAGCAGACCGGACTCAGGTTCTACTTTCGGAAGAAGCATCGCAGATTTTATCTGCATCAATGTTGCCGCCATAACTAAAAAGTCGCCGGCCAGATCAATGTCAAGACTTTTGAGTATTTCAATGTATTGGATGTACTGGTTGGTTATTTTAGCGATGGAAATATCGTAAATGTCCACCTCTTCTTTGCGGATCAGATACAAGAGCAAATCCAGAGGACCGGCGAATATATCAAGATTTACACGGTAGTCGGCCAATTATTGCTCCTGTTTATTTTGCGATTCCAAAATCTCTCGTGCCTGCTGGGCTTTGCTTTCAGGGACCTGCAGTTCCGGACCTTCAACAGCAGGCAGTGAAAATATATTTGAAGCGTCCTCGCCGGTTGCAACTGCTTCAATTCCATAATCAGCGAGCAATTGCTTAGCCATTTCAGCTTCTATATAACTTGGAAATTGTGCGATTGTAACAAGCTTATCATCCATAATTATCTCCTCAAGCCTACGGCCTGGCGGGCCTTTTCGAGTGTTTCACCGGCCACTGCTTTTGCGCGCTCGGCGCCGCTGGCCAGAACCTCTTTTACATAATCGATATTATTTTCAAGCTCGGTTCTTTTCTGTCGGAACGGCTTGAAATAATCTAACATCAGCTCGGCGAGGCGTTTTTTTGCATGGCCGTAACCCATGCCGCCGTTTCGGTATTTATTTTTCCATTCACCTAATTCCTCCGGTGAGGCGACCAGCTTCAGAAGCGCAAAGACATTGCATTTATCAGGGTCTTTGGGGTCTTCAACCGGGGTGGAATCGGTAACGATTTTCATAATCTTCTTTTTGGCGCTTTTCTCGGGCTCAAAGATTTCAATAGTATTTCCGTAACTTTTGCTCATCTTTCGACCATCGACGCCCGGGACGATAGCTACGGATTCGATGATGTGTTCTTTTGGAACGGTGAAGACCTCGCCGTAAGCGTTATTGAACCGGATTGCTATGTCACGAGTAACTTCGATATGCTGTTTCTGGTCGGCGCCGACCGGGACAAGCTCGCTGTTGTAAATGAGGATGTCTGCCGCCTGGAGAACTGGATATGCGAACAGGCCGTGATTAGGGCTCAAACCCTGAGAGACTTTGTCTTTGTAGCTTGTACATCTCTGCAACAGGCCCATCGGGGTCACACAGGAAAGCAGCCAGGTCAGCTCCGTAACCTCGGGCACATCGGATTGTCGCCAGAAAACGGTTTTTTCGGTATCGAGACCCAAGGCGATATAATCCATTGCGACGTCAAGAGTATGACCGGCGATCTCGTCCGGTTGTGGATTGCTCGTAAGGGCATGGTAGTCGGCAATGAAATAAAAAGAATCATGCTCTGCCTGCAACTGGAGGTGCTGACGCATGGCCCCGAAAAAGTTGCCTATGTGAAGTTTGCCTGATGGCTGTATGCCTGATAGAACCCTCAAAATTAAGCTCCTGTCCCAAAACCCAATAATATATCACCGGAAACGTAAAACATTCCTGCTAAAAATAACGATATTGGGAACAGATGTCAATGATTTAGAATCAAGAATATGCCGAGCCTCTAAATCCTTACCTCAAGGCTTTCACCGGTCATCCTCTCTTGTGCCGTGATATGTTCTCAGTACGTGCTCAAATTTCTTTGCCGACCTTGGCTTGAGTTCCAGGGTGAATTTTACGGTGTCCATGTCTACCTGCTCGAATTCACCAAAGTCTCCTCTTCTGGTCAGCTTCCAGTAAGATGTGTTGAAGTTGCGCTTAATCTCGACCTTAACGTCGATATCGCGGGTATTTTTGACTTCAATTTCAAATGTACGAATCTCGTCCCAGCCGGTGACGTTACCCCGCCTGTCGAATTCATAATTTTCCGTCTTGTAGTCCATCAGCTTGGCTCCGGCAACAATATCTGCAACCGCGCCAAGATTAAGCTCCACGTCCTCATCCACAGGGATATACTTAAACGAAGATTGCCCCGTATAAGATAAATGTCCCTCATTACCGGCATTTCTATAAACCTTAAGCATCCCGCCGGGTATTGGCGTTTCGCCTAATTCGTGCTCTTTATCGTTCTTGAAGCTGAGGAATCGAACAACTGAGGTTCCGTAACGTTCTTCTTCGTATTTATAAAGGTTTACCACCGGAACTTCGTCAACCTCGAAGCTAAGCAGCCGTTTAGACCAGCCGGTCGGTATTGTCTCCTTGCCCTCAATCGTATAGAGAAAATACTCGCTTAATCCCTCTTTAATGACCTCTTTGGGCTTCAGTGCCATGGGAGGAACGGAGTATGCGACGCTGGACCTATCCAGAATCATTACCTTTTTAGCCTTACTCAGACTTTCTCTCAATCCTTCCATTTCAGGTTCTATCACACCTGGCCTGCCGTAAGGATACTGCCGCCGGGCAAGCTCTGCGATCTGGTCAAGGATATGGACTTTGCCGACAATCAGGCGAGTCTGGGCATTTTCATAATCTTCGCCGCTGTTGTTGGTTACGCGAACGTAGCCCTGCAGGCGCATCGCCTTTTCATTTTCGGTGAGCGTGCCCATATAAAACGCCCGCCAGGAAAGTCCGCTGGTCAAATATGTAATCTCGACCGGCACTTTGCCGCTTACGCCGCTTTCGATGTTCCACAGGCCGAGGTTTCTTACCCTCGGCGGATAAGTCAAATCAGCGATATCAATTTTATCTGCGTCGGTCTTTGGCAGCATCTCCAAGCTCGTCGGGTCGATGAGCGTATTGGCCCAGGAAAATTGCAGCTTGTTTTTCCCATCTTTTAGCGTCAGCGCCCTGCTT
>DAOUVA010000001.1 GCA_030667885.1 Phycisphaerae bacterium | reverse complement strand
TTAATCGGGGAGACAAGATTTGAACTTGCGACCTCTGCGTCCCGAACGCAGCGCTCTGGCCAAACTGAGCTACTCCCCGGTTAAAGCAAATCACAAAATAGCATATAAAGATTTAAATTGCAAGCTACAATAAATTAACAGGGTCAATATCTATTGCGACTTTAACAGCCGGCCGTATTGGTCCGGCTGCCCGCAGGCAGGCAAACAACTTTTGGACGGTCGCCGCTTGGGGGGCCTGAATAATTATCTGCATTCTATGAAAACGCTGTATCCGGCTTATCACAGCCGGTATCGGCCCACGAACGTTCGCTTTCAATTTTTCACGCCCGATAATCATATCTATTCTCTGGCGCATTTGCTTGCACGCCTTGCCAAGTTTATCAAAATTCCCATCCCGCATAACGATAACCGCCAGACGCCAAAATGGCGGCAGATTGCAGGACTTGCGATGCTTTAATTCTTCTTTGACAAAACCGTCAAAGTCCCTATCGACGGCAAACTGTATCGCCGGCTGATTCGGTAGAAATGTCTGGATAAAAACCACGCCCTTTTTCTCGGAACGCCCCGCCCTACCGGCAACTTGAGAAATCAATTGGAAGGTTCGTTCATTCGCTCTGAAATCCGGCAGATACAGCGAGGTATCAGCACTGATAATACCCACCAGCGTTACATTTGGAAAATGCAGCCCCTTAGCCAGCATCTGTGTGCCGGCTAATATATCGATTCGTCCCTCACCAAAATCTCTCAGAAGTCGATAATAGTCTCTGCTCGCCATAGAGTCACTGTCAATTCTCAACATGCGAGCCGAGGGAAACTTATTGGCCAATTCCTCTTCGAGCCGTTGCGAACCCAGTCCTATCATCGCCATCAGCTTGCCGCATAGAGGGCATTTTTCTGGTACAAGGGTCTGAGCCAGACAATAATGACATACCGCATAGCCGTAATTGATATGTTTTCCCGTAACCGTTCGCATTCTCTCATGACGTCCGGCCTTTGATTTGTGAAAGGTCAGCGTTACATCACAGTTACGACAATGCAGAGTATGTTTACAGGATGGACAAAATACAAAATTACTATAACCGCGCCTGTTCAAAAGCAAAATCGCCTGCTCTTTTTTCGCAAGTGTCTCATGCAGACACTTTGCCAACGGCTCGCTTATCAGATTAATGCCCTTCTGGGTTATCTGCCCGGCCCGCAAATCGACAAGTTTCATTTCCGGCATGGACAAATCCATAACTCTTTTGGGCAGATGCACAAGGCTGAAATGTTTCTTACTTTGACAATTAGACAGCGTTTCCAATGACGGAGTGGCACTGCCCAAAATACAATGTGCATTGGCCAGTTGCGCCCGCTTTATCGCTACATCTCTGCCGTTGTACCGCGGCACCGTGTCCTGCTTGTAGCTCGGCTCATGCTCTTCGTCAACAACGACAAGACCCAGTTTTGGAAGCGGCGCAAAGACCGCCGATCGAGCGCCTATAACCACGTCGGCCTGACCCGACTTTATCTTTTGCCACTGAACATTACGCTGAGCGGCGGTCAGGCCCGAATGCATTACAGCGATTTTTTTAAATCTCTCGTCGAACCGCTGAACGGTCTGCGTCGTAAGAGCGATTTCAGGCAACAGTACAATCGCACCGGCCCCTTTTAACAAAACCGCCTCGATAGCCCTCATGTAAATCTCGGTTTTGCCGCTGTCGGTAACACCGTATAAAAGCATAACGCCGAATTTACCTGAATTTATCACTGTTTCAAAATGAGCCAATGCTTTTCGCTGGTCATCATTGAGGACTACCTGTTCTGTTTCTATTGACATCCCTTTTGGAATAACTGGCAAAGACGTCAATGTTGTCTTACGGGCTATTTTAACAATATCTTTTTCCGCTAATCTCTTTATCGGCTCATTGCCACAGCCGACTGCCTCTAACAAACTTCGCACCTCCACGGCAGCATTTATACTTGAAGCCCCCCTGCCATCCAGAAATTTAACAATCTGCTTTTGCTTTTTGCCTCTCAACTCCTTGATGTTCTTTTCAATATCAGCAGAACCGGCTTTCAGGTAAACATATCTTTGTGTTTTAACGCCAGCTCCCCTTTTCACCGCCGAAGGCACCATCGCAGCCAAAACCTGGCCAAGCGGACAAACATAATAGCCGCTTATCCACCGTGCCAACTCCATCAGCTCGGAATCCAGCAACGGCTCTTTATCGATTAATCTGGTGACTCTTTTTAGCTTTCGTCCAACACCGCGTGCAATAAAAGACTCTTCAGGCTGGACATCCGATTGAGTACAAAATCCTGCTTCATATTTATTTTTCCTGCCGAAAGGAACTTCGACTCTCTGGCCCACCTCAACCGGCCAGATTTCGTCCGGCACGAAATAGTCGAACTCCGCATCCGCCGCCGACTCAAAGGCCACGCGAATAATGTGACTACACGAGATTTCTTCCTCTACCTCTTCTATCGCAAACAAACTGTTCGTTTGGTATTTACTCATTCAACCCATTAACTCAAAATCCTCTTGCCCTGATACAAACTCAATAAGACTAAGCAATGACAGCGCTACTTCTTCGGTTCGAAAAGCTGGAACTCGCAAATGGTTGGCCCGTCAGTGGCCTTGAGTATGTTTAGTCTAATATAACGGCCCGTAACAGGTTCAAATTGCTTCGAATAGTCATGCCCAAGCTTTGTGCCCCGAGCAAATGTTTTCCATCGGTTGTCGTCCCTGCATTGCAGTTCATATTCCTGTACACGGTCATATTCTTCATCAATTTTGGTACGATTGAACGTAATCGGTTTTCCGAGGTCCACTTCAAGCCAGGCCTGCTGTGTGCCGGAGTCTGTAGCCCAGCGTGTGGCCGGGTCGTTATCCACAGCTTTAGAGGCGTTATAGCCTGCATTTTTTTGGAAAACATTCGAGGCCCTGGCCTTCTTTTCCGCCGTCAACGAACTGGACAGCAATCCCCGCGGGCTGATTGTGCTCGCAGGACCGTTGAGTTCCAATACTATGATTGTGTCAATATCCTGACGGTAAGACTTCGGGACGGAAATTTCGATGGCTCTTTGCGTCTGCTTGACAGTTACAGTTCCACCGCTCATAACAGAGCTTGCAATGATTTTCTTCGGGATAGGCGGCAAAGTAAGAGTATCCTCCCGCCAATTAAGAACATGAATGTAAACAGTATTACCCCTGAACGTGCTGGCACCCCAGCCGCCCGTCTTAAATGGGCCGCCGCGGGTCGCGTATATACTCTGACCATACTTTTCCAGCCAACTGCCCATCTCATTGAGCCGTTCAACCTGTCTCAATTCAATTCTGCCGTCCGGCATAGGCCCGACATTGAAAAGAAGATTACCATCCCCGCCGACAACGCGAACCAGTGTATCGATACACTGCTTTAGAGATTTCATCTGATCGTTAGGTTTCCATGCCCACTGCCGGCAAATCGTCATACAGGTCTCCCAGGGACGGTCGTTCTGGAATTTCCCGATCCTCTGTTCAGGCGTGTCGTGGTCAGCGGGCAAACCGGCTCTGTTGTTTATGATAACATGGGGCTGAAGCCGGCGAATCATCTTGAAAAGATTCTCTGAATCCCAGTCTTCCGGCTTGCCGCCAAGACCGTCAAACCAGATGATATCAATCTTTCCGTAATTGCTGCATATCTCCCGAAGCTGGCCGTGCATAAACTTGATATAGCGGGAATGATTTTTCGTTCGATAGTCCGGATGATACCAGTCAACAGGTGAATAATAATAACCGAGTTTTAATCCCGCCTTGTGGCAGGCATAGGCTAATTCTTTTACAACATCACGCTTAAATGGCGAATTGGAAATCTTATAATCGGTCTGTTTACTGTCGAACATTGAAAAGCCATCGTGGTGTTTACTCGTGAACACAAGGTACTTCATACCGGCATCTTTGGCGGTTCGTATCCATTCGTCTGCATCGAACTTAACAGGATTGAATTGTTTATAAAGATTATCATAAATCTCTACCGGGATTGAACCTGTAGATTTGTCGTTTCTTCCCCACCGCTGCCCACCGCGTGACCAGCCGATTTCCGTACCCTTCAAGCTGACCGGCCCCCAGTGAATAAACAGGCCGAATTTCATTTCCTGCCACTGTTGAACGTCCTGTTTGTCAGCTTTCAGGAAATTTGCAGACTCTTTTGAATTCCCGGCATTAACCTGTTCATTGGAACAAGCAGTCAACAAACATACTACCAATCCCAGCCATACTATAAGTGATTGTTTCCTCAATTTATATTTTAACATTTTTCGGGCCTTTTCCTTTCGAAAAATATGTGTTTACATAAGGACAATAATATAACAAAAAAAACCAAAAACAAAACTTAATGTTTGTTTTTTTACGACAGACTTAAGCAAAGCCTTATAGAAAAGAGGTTCGTTATTGTTTGATAATAGTCGTATGTCCAGCATCGAACATTCTTACACCACCTGTGTCTAACTGCAGGACAAGGCCTTTTTCCGGGTCTATTCCTATGCAATTGCCGGAAAATTCCCGGCCGTTATAGATAAGCTTAACTCTGTGGCCCAATTGAATGCTTAAGCTGTGCCATTGATCTATCACTTTTTCGCCTTTTTGGACCGCCACCTCAAGCCAGTATTCCATAGAAGTAAGCAGTCGTTTTGCCAGCCATATACGGTCAGTAATTGAATGGCTCTCGATATCGATGCTTGTTGCAATTGGCTGTAGCTCAACAGGGAAGGAGTCTTTTTTTTGGTGACAGTTTATTCCAACGCCAATTATACATGTATTACCGCCGCCGTCTGTTTTTAATTCCAGCAGAATACCAGCCACTTTTTTGCCGTTCAGCATTATATCGTTCGGCCATTTGATCTTTGCTTCACCATTGGCTGATTTGCCGATGGCTTCGGCCACTGCTACCGCACATGTCAGTGAAAGCAACTCAGCGTTCAATTTGTTATCAGCCAGAATAATAGAACAAAGAATGCTCTCAGATCGTCTGCTGTGCCATTTGTTGTCCGCTCGACCTTTGCCGGCAGTCTGTTCTTCTGTGAAAATTACAAGGCCGTCATTTACTTTATTTCTTGCGTACTCGGCGGCAATTTTCTGTGTACTTGATGTGCGATTATAAACGAGGATTTTCCTGCCGATGCGTTTGGTTCTCAAATTCGACTTTATCTTGTCAGGATCAAGAAGGTCGGTTATCGGCATAACTTTTTTACCTGTCAAGTCCAATGTCTACGGCTTTGGCCGAATGAGTAATTGCACCTATGGCGATTCGGTCGATACCACACTGGGCAATGGCTGAAACATTACTCAAAGTAACGTTGCCCGATGCCTCAAGTAATGGCTTTTTATTCCTGCCGCACATCTTGTTTCGCATATCCACAGCGTGCTTTAACTGCCACTGGCCCATATTATCGAGCAGCACAATATCAATGCCGGGAATTTTTAGCACGTAGTTGAGCTGGTCATCGACGTGATCAACCTCAACAGCAATAAATTTTATGCCCTTGAGCTTTCTGGCCTGACAAATAATATTTTGCAGCTTCGACTGAAAGTTCCTGCCCAACTGAGCCAGATGGTTATCTTTAATCAAAACACCGTCATACAGCCCGAGTCGGTGATTATATCCTCCGCCGCAGCGAACCGCGTACTTTTCGAGGATTCGCCAACCGGGCATTGTTTTTCGAGTATCGTAAATCTTTGCTTTTGTGCCCTGAATAGCACGGACATACTTCTGAGTTGTTGTGGCTATTCCGCTGAGTCTCTGGAGGAAATTCAGCATAACCCGCTCAGCGGTGAGCATAGAGCGTAAAGGGCCTTTGATTGCAGCAATTTTGCTCCCGACGTGAGCCGGCTCACCATCATTAATACTTATTTTCAACTTGAGTCTCTCATCATAGCACTTGAGAATCTCCTGAACTACTTCTATTCCGCTTATAACTATTTCCTCACGTGAGATAATATTTGCTTTATCAACAATATTTTCTTTGAAAAGAAGCTCACTCGTTACATCCCCTCGTCCGAGGTCCTCATCGATGGCCATTTGGATAAGTGGCCGAACTTTTGCAATGTTAAGTTTTCTCATCTTATTTCTTTTCCTTCTACTATCAACTTCATGACGAAGGTGTCTTTTTCTTAAATATCTTCTGTTTCTTTGTCGCCAAAAAGTCTCTTTTCTTTTTCTTTGAGTTGACCAGAACCAGCTCCGGCAGCTCTTTCAGTTCCCTAAGTTGGTCCCGCAGGAATGCGGCCCGCTCAAAATCAAGGCCCTGGGCCGCTTCAATCATTTCCTTTTCAATTTGAGAAGCTAATTCCACCTTTTCATATTCTGAGTCACCGAAACGAACCGCCTCTCGGGCGGTCTGCCTTGCTTTTATCTGCTCGGTCAGACTTTTACGAATCTCCTTCTTTATTGTTTCGGGTGTAATGTTGTGCTCTTTGTTGTATTTTAACTGGATTTTACGGCGCCTGTTCGTTTCGTCAATAGCTTTTTGCATCGATTTGGTAACTCTGTCCCCATACATAAAGACAGTAGCATTGATATTTCGCGCGGTTCTGCCGATTGTTTGTATCAGAGAGGTCTGACTTCGCAAAAAACCTTCCTTATCGGCATCAAGGATTGCGACTGCTGAAACCTCCGGCAAATCCAGACCTTCTCTCAAAAGGTTCACTCCTACCAGTACTTCAAATTCGCCCTTGCGCAAAGCACGAAGTATCTCAATTCTTTCGAAAGTATCGATTTCACTGTGCAGATAACGGCATTTGAAACCTTTCTTTGCAATGAAACCGGACAGGTCCTCAGCCATCCTTTTTGTAAGCGTGGTAACGAGTGTTCGTTCCCCAACTTTGACCCGTTTTTCAACCTCGCCCAAAAGGTGCTGAATTTGATTTGCGGCCGGATATACATAGATTTTCGGATCCAGCAGTCCGGTCGGCCTGATGATTTGTTCGACAACTTCGTTATCACACTGTTCCATCTCAAACGGCGCAGGTGTAGCAGAAACAAAAATAACTTTAGCCCAGCTTTCCTGAAATTCCTCGAAACGCAGTGGCCTGTTATCCAACGCGCTGGGCAGTCTGAAGCCGTGCTCTACAAGGGTTTCTTTCCTGTGTCTGTCTCCCGCCCACATTGCCCGCACTTGCGGAAGGGTAACGTGAGATTCGTCGATAAATAAAAGGAAATCTTCCGGAAAATAATCAATCAGAGTATAAGGTCTGGCGCTGGGCTGCAGGCCTGCCAGATGCCGGGCATAATTCTCTATCCCGCTGCAATAGCCGATTTCCTCCATCATTTCAATATCGTACATCGTCCGTGCCTGTAGCCGTTGAGCTTCAAGAAGCTTTCCCTGGCCTCTCAGTTCAGCCAATCGCTGCTCAAGCTCGGTCTTTATACTCTCTACCGCAGAGCCGATTCTCTCAGACGGCATAATGTAATGCTGCGCCGGATATATAAATAGCTGATCTTCGACCGCTAGGATTTCAGCGGACACCGGGTTTATATAGCTTATCTTTTCTATTTCATCACCGAAAAATTCAACTCGGACGGCAAAAGATTCGTAAGAAGGATGAAGCTCTACTACATCACCGCGAACTCTGAATGTTCCTCTCTGAAAATCAATGTCATTTCTGGTGTACTGTATGTCGGCTAATTTGCCAAGCAGTTCATTTCTGTTACAATTATCCCCTGTACGAATGCCAACAACGCTGGCCTTATAATCTTCGGGTGAGCCAAGACCGAAAATGCATGAGACAGACGCAACGATAATACAATCATTCCTTGTTGAAAGACTCGTAGTCGTCGAAAGGCGGAGCCGGTCAAGGTCATTATTTTTCGAGGCGTCCTTTTCTATGTATATGTCCCGCTGGGGGATGTATGCTTCGGGCTGATAATAATCATAATAGCTGACAAAATATTCAACTGCGTTTTCCGGAAACAATTCCTTAAATTCCTCATAAAGCTGAGCGGCTAACGTCTTATTGTGAGAGACAACAAGGGCCGGCATATTATGTTGAGCGATGACATTGGCCATCGTGAAGGTTTTACCGCTGCCGGTAACACCCATTAGGGTCTGGCACTTTTTGCCGCAGCGCAGCCCTTCTACGAGCCGTTCTATGGCTTGCGGCTGATCGCCTGCAGGATTATATTCATTGTTCATCTTGAATATACTCATCTTAAAATACTATATTAGCCGAATACTGAGCATATTTCACGCGGAAAATAAAGGCATGGTCAACAGCTCCGAATAGAAAAAGGGTAAAACTGCCAGTGTTTTTCTATTGTACCCGCTCCGGATAGACTATTGCAGCTACGAGGGCTTTTCCATATCGCTGCCAAAGGGCATTTGAATCGAGTCCTGAGTCATTTTGGCGCA
This sequence comes from Phycisphaerae bacterium, assembly GCA_030667885.1. Classification (GTDB taxonomy): domain Bacteria; phylum Planctomycetota; class Phycisphaerae; order Sedimentisphaerales; family Anaerobacaceae; genus NIOZ-UU13. Next base: position 28,852 of record DAOUVA010000001.1, on the reverse strand, counting down.
TTTCAAAGGTAATAATGGGAATCCCCAGATCCACTCCGGCATATGAGCCGAGTGAACCCGGCCTTGCACCCAGCTTTTTTACAGGTAAATTGCAATATTGGGCCATTCGAACAGCCAGAGTCGTACCGGGACCGTCGTAGTCAATACAGGCCAATGGCTGATGAAGACTGATGATACGGTCAGGAGAGTATTGCTCGATGAGTTGCTTGAGCACACGTGCCTCGGGTTCAGAAAGCGGAGTGGCTCCCGACTGCCTTTCGTTAACACGGTTAGCGGATGGGAAATTACGGTTGAGGTCCACGCCATTAGCATTGAAACGGCTTCTGTGCGCAAAGCCATCGGGATTAGCTACGGCTAAAAGCACAACTCTGCGGCCTTCCATAAGATGTGATTGTTGCTGGAGATATTTTCCTAAGCGGCGGACGAGAGTTGTGCCGGCCGGCTCATTGCCGTGAATTGCCGCCAGGATAAAGGTTACTTCCGGACCTTGACCAAGCATAAAGGATAAAATAGGCAAACGCTGGACCGATGTACCAACAATACGGTATTGACCCGGAACTAAAAACGTTGAGAGCTTTGGCACCGATGGCGGCGGTGGTGCGGAAGGTAGCGTTCCCAATGGTACCAATGAAGACGTAACTAACTCCGGATAGACTACGGGTTGATAGCAGCCGGCCAAAGCAAAAAGAGCCAACATAATGCAAATGTGCAAGACGACAGAATTCTTTTTATTCATTTCAAATATTCTTTCAAGCTTCCTTTCTTTCCCACACAGTGGCTATACGGAGGCATTATAAGCTAATATAGCAAAGATTAAAAGTAAAACTCCGAAGTTCAGATAAAAAGATTAGTCGAATGGTTGACTTTTCAGCAGTAATTAAAGACATTGCTTGCGCACAGCCGATGATACTTCAAGTGCTTCTTATAAGCATAAATATTGGTGATAAATTGTAGAATATACGTCTTTTGGCACGATTAAACACCTTGGCAACAAAGGTATAAATGGAAGAGAAACGTAAAAAAACAAGCATAATGGCTTATATTGTAGGCGGAATATGCCTTGTGTTTGTTGCCTATCTGGGACGGGGTTTTTATTACGGTGCAAAAACAATTCATCAGCTCCTGGCTGAGAACAAACATCTCAAACAGGCGATAACAAATCTTACACACGAGGAACAAATAGGTTATGCAAAAGTAATTAGTCAGCAAACCACAGACGGCCGGCTTCTTACCACAATAAAATTTGTTGAGACTGCCAGAGATGATAAACTAAAGAAAATTCTTGAAAAAGAATATACAATCGAAGGCGATATAATTCACTTTGATGCACTGATAGTAAAGTTCAGCAATAAAATGGTCATGGACGGCAAAACAAGAGCACTGTACCTGTGGAGAAGAGTTTATGGCGAGAAGATGACGCCAGAAGAGGGTTTTGTAATAGAGCAACCCGGTACCGAACCTCAACGATACAGCGACCTGCTTAAAGCTTTGCCTATAAAACAGAGCCAAATGTTCTGGTCAAATATTTGGGACCTGGCAAATGACCAAAAAAAGTTAAAGGAATACGATATTGAAGCGGTTTATGGAAACGTCGTTTATACAAGGCTGAATAAAGGACTTATTTACGTATTCAAGATAGATTCGACCGGCCAGGTTACTCCTGAAACTGTGCCTGATATGTAATCAACAGAATTTACACGTTAGCAAACATTTGCTGTGAAAAGGCGATCTTTATAGATTCTATACATTTTGTTCAACTCTAACCTTCACCGTTTTCATAAATTTGATTAGTTTGATAAGAAAAAGGTTCTTGATTGACGGACTGGTGGGTGTCAGTTATTTTATAAGTCTGAAAATTTGACGTAAGATTTTAGGATTCGCCTCTAATGAAAGGAAATACGGATTTTGATATTGTCGTGGTGGGTGGCGGGATTGTCGGCCTGGCATCGGCCTACAAGATTACGCTGAACCATCCTGATATTAGCATCGCAGTATTGGAAAAAGAAAATAGGTTAGCAGCTCATCAAACAGGCCATAACTCCGGCGTTATTCATTCGGGTCTGTACTATAAGCCCGGCTCAAACAAAGCAAAAACCTGCGCCGCAGGACGAAAAGAACTTGTTTCTTTCGCGAAAAGATATCGAATCCCTTACAAAATTTGTGGAAAAATAATAGTAGCAACGGAGGAAAAAGAGCTACCCAGCCTTGAAAAGATTTTCCAAAACGGCCAGAAGAACAACATAGAAGGCATTGAAAAAATCGGCTCGGATGAAATAAAGCAAATTGAGCCGTTCTGCTCCGGCATAGAAGGAATACGAGTACCCTGCACTGGAGTTATTGATTTTGTACGGGTAGCAAACAAGCTGGCCAAGTTGATAGAGAAAAAGGGACAAAACAAAGTTCTGATCTCGCATAAGGTAATAGGCTTCGATAAACACGATTTCTATACAAAAGTTCTAACAAACAGAAAGGCTTTCGGTGCAAAGTATATTATCAACTGTGCGGGACTTCAGTCCGACAGAATAGCAAAAATGGACGTATTAGACACTGCGATCAGGATAGTTCCCTTCCGTGGTGATTATTACGAACTGACGGAAGAGGCCTCAGAAAAAGTCAAAAACCTGATATATCCCGTCCCAAATCCGGATTTCCCCTTCCTTGGCGTTCATTTCACACGAATGGTTAATGGGAAAGTCGAATGCGGTCCAAATGCGGTCTTTTCGTTCAAAAGAGAAGGTTATGACAAAACAGATTTTAGCCTGAGAGACACATGGGACGCTTTAACTTATCCCGGTCTTTGGAAAATGTTGTTGGAGCACTGGAAATACGGGCTGGGAGAATACAAACGGGCGTTTTCAAAAAAATCATTCCTTCAGCAATTGCAAAGACTTATTCCTTCACTTGGCCTCGATGATATAAAGCCAGGCAAGGCAGGTGTGCGGGCCCAGGCCCTTGGGCCGAACGGCGAACTGATCGATGATTTCAGGATTGAAAAACATAGAAATTGTATCCATGTATTAAATGCACCCTCGCCGGCCGCGACTGCATCACTGGCTATCGGTGATTATATAAACCAAATAGCAACAGATTACTTTAAGCTCTGAAAATAGCGTATTATTTTTATTGAGCATGTCGGAAGGAGATTTTTATGAATCGCCGTGTTTTTTTGAAATCCGTGGGATTAGGTGCCGCATCGCTGGCTTTGCCGAGCTGCATAGCCAACTCTAAACAACTCTCAACCACTAATCAAGCATACCAAAAACCAAACATCGTTTTCATACTTATAGATGATATGGGCTGGACAGACATAGGCTGCTATGGCAGTAAGTTTCACGAAACTCCCAATATCGACCGGTTGGCTAAAGAAGGAATGCGCTTTACTGATGCATACGCCGCCTGCCCCGTTTGCTCACCAACTCGCGTCAGCATCCTCGCAGGCCAGTATCCGGCACGGGTAGGCGTTACAGATTTCATACCGGGTCATTGGCGGCCATGGGAAAAACTCATTGTTCCACAAAACCGGCTGCAGTTACCGCTCGAAGCAATTACTATCCCCGAAGCCCTTAAAGAACAGGGCTACGCCACAGCCCACATCGGAAAGTGGCATCTCGGCGGAAGGGACTATTTCCCTGAACACCAGGGCTTCGATATGGCAATTCAAGGAGGCACCAATCGCAACGACAAACGAGTTACGTCTTTCACCGACAACGCCATCAAATTCATCCAGACCAACTCAGATAAACCGTTTTTCATCCATCTGTCACACAACACTGTGCACATCCCATTGGAAGCTCCACAGGAACTTATCGACAAATATCAAAACAAAGCAAAGCCGCCAACCGGCGTCAATAATCCAACCTATGCAGCTATGGTCGAACACTTGGACAACAGTATCGGCCGGATAATAAAGAAGCTCGACGAATTGAATCTTGCCGAACGAACCATTGTTATTTTCTTCTCAGATAACGGTGGATTATATCAGGCCTATGGCGGATATCAGGGCAACAGAGAGCCTGTTTCAACTAACGAACCGCTTCGCGGCGAAAAGGGAACTCTTTACGAAGGCGGAATCCGCGAACCGCTGATTGTTCGCTGGCCTGGCGTAGTCAAACCGTCAACCATCTGCAGTACCCCTGTTACTAGTGTCGATTTCTATCCGTCCTTCTTAGAGATTGTCTCAGCTAAAGGTAATCCATCTCATGTACTCGACGGCGAAAGCATCCTCCCGTTACTAAAGCGGACCGGCACACTCAAACGCAATGCGATATACTGGCACTACCCGCATTATCATCACTCCAGACCAGCCGGTGTAATTCGAGAGGGAAACTTCAAGCTAATCGAGTTCTATGAGGATGGCCGGCTCGAGCTTTACAATCTTAAACGAGATATCTCGGAAAAACGTAATCTCGCAACAAAACTGCCCAAAAAAGCCATCCAGCTACAGAAAAAGCTCGCCGCATGGAGAGATTCGGTTGACGCTAAAATGCCCACACCGAATCCGGATTACGACCCGGCAAGGGCACACGAATGGGGCCGTCGGCAACGAAAATAATCTTGTAAGAGTAAATTCTTATGAAAAAATACAATCTCAGGAGAAGGGAATTTCTGCAAACCGCCGGACTGGGAGCAGCTTCGACATTCCTCGGTTGTAAGGCCGCAGAAACTAAAACATATGACTCTACGAAAGCTTTGCCGGATTCCCATTCATCTTCAAATCCCAACAAGCCTAACATTCTTTTCATTATGACAGACCAGCATCGAGCGGATATGATGACCTGTGCCGGTCGAGACCTGGTTCCAACACCAAATATCGACCTCATTGCCTCGCGCGGCGTCAGGTTCACAAATGCTTATTGTCCTTACCCGGTCTGCGTAGCCTCAAGAATGGCTTTGCTGACCGGACTGTACGCACACAGCACCGGCGCAATAACCAATACCAACCAGCTTGACTGGCGCTACCGTACGATGGCTCATCATTTCGCCGAAAACGGTTATCTGACCGCTTTAATCGGGAAGATGCACTTTGCAAATGCCCACAATCACGGCTTTGAATATTATATGTCCATTAACGACTGGCTGATGTATTTGGGCCCAAAAGTACAGCACTACGCAAATGAAATTGCCAACCATCCGATGGGGCAGCACTTTTTCAAAACAGTGGATGATAGTGGTGCCGGCCTGCCTGATATTGATGGATTATGGCCCAGCGGAAGCCCATGGGTTGGAAATGTCGAAAAATACAACTTTGACAGCATGGCCTCAAAACTTGATGCCGAAGACCATCTGGATATGTTTATAGCTCGCGAGGCAGCCAAGTTCATAACCAGGTATCGCCGGCAACCGTTCTTTTTGCTCACCAGTTTTATGAAACCACATTCCCCTTTCTATCCCCCGAGGCAATGGGCCGAAAAATATCCCGTCGATAAGATGAAGCTCCCGGAAGTCGGCGATATATCCAAATATCCATCACACATCCAGCGGCGTATTAAAAATATGAGAGCACAAGGCCAAAAACGCCAGCAAGCACATCGGGCAGGCTACCTCGGAAACCTCGCCTTCGTTGACACATGTGTAGGATACGTGTACAAGGCACTCGAAAAAGAAGGACTGCTTAATAATACCATAGTTATATACACTTCCGACCACGGTGAGATGGATGGCGACCACGGGCTATATCAAAAGTTTTGTCTATTTGAGCCGTCCGTTAAAGTGCCGTTGATTGTAAGCTACCCGAACCATCTGCCCCAGAACAAAGTAACCGCTGCATTAACTGAATACTTCGGCCTATATCCAACATTAGTCGAGTTGACCGGGCTAAAACCACCAGAAAAGACAACACTACTCGATATGCGGGGAGCACCAGCCAAGATGGATGCAGCCAGCTTTGCCAATATTCTGCGAAAACCTGATACGAAAGGGCCGTCGGCGGCGTTTAGTGAATATAATTTAAGGAACAAAACCTGCGAATATATGATTCGCACCCGGCGTTATAAGTATATTTTCAACCACGGCTCAACAAATGAATTGTACGACCACGAGGCCGACCCGGGCGAATTCATCAACCGTATAAACGACCCAAGTCTCAAAAAGATGCGAAATCAATTGCACGACCAGCTCTTTTCATGGTATAATCCTCAAAATAACCCTTATCGTCCTGCTTAGACTATCCATTGATATTTCAAAACAGATACTGTAATAAAAGGAACTCAAATAATGGCTGAAAGTTTTAATGTTGTAGTAATCGGCAGCGGCCCGGGTGGTTATGCCGCCGCTATTAGATGTGCTCAAAGGGGTGCTTCTGTAGCAGTAGTCGAAAAAGATTGTATTGGCGGTACATGCCTGAATCGCGGATGTATCCCGTCGAAGACATTGCTTGCTTCGGCCCACACACTATTATTGATTAAAAATGCTGCAATGATGGGTATTGACGTCAATGCAGCCACTGCCAACTGGCCGAAAGTCCAGGCAAGAAAGGATGCCGTAGTAGGTGGCTTTCGAAAAGGCCTGACAGGCTTAATAAAAAGCCACAAAGTGGAAATAATACAAGGCAGAGCCGTCGTTACAGCACCGAACCAAATTAAAATCGAAACAGACGCCGCACCAATACAGATACAAGCCGGCAAAATAATCCTGGCAACCGGCTCCCAGCCAAGCCAAATCCCGACAGTTCCTTTCGACGGCCAAACCGTTATCAGCAGTAAAGAAGCCCTTGGCTTACAGCAGATACCAGGCTCAATGGTAATAATAGGCGGTGGAGTAATCGGCTGTGAAATGGCCTGTGTTTATGCTGCAATGGGAACTAAAGTAACAATTGTTGAAGCTCTTTCAAGATTGATTCCTATGGAAGACCAATGGGTAGGCCGGCTCATAGAACGCGAATTCAAAAAGCTCGGCATTAATTCGCTCACCAGCCAGAAAGTAACCTCAGTTGACTCAACCGGTACCGCTGCAAAAGTGTCGCTCGAAAGCGGCCAAACAATCGACGCCGAAAAAGTGCTCGTCTCCGTGGGCCGAAGAGCAATTGTCGATGAGGAAACCATCCAGGCCCTGAATCTACAGATGAACGGTCCTGCTATTGCGGTTAATAAAAAGTTAGAAACCAACGCCCCCGGCGTTTATGCCATCGGCGATGCAGTAGGCACTACCTATTTAGCCCACGGCGCCTTCGCAGAGGCCGAGGTTGCCGCAGTCAATGCCACGGGAGGTGATGAAAATATAGCCGACTACTCGCTTATCCCACGCGCTGTTTATACGTTCCCCGAAATTGCATCCGTTGGTAAAGGTGAAGAGAAGTGCATAGATCAGGGCCTCGACGTCTCTGTCGGAAGGTCGTTCTTCAAAGCCAACGGCCGAAGTGTGTCACACAATGAAACCATCGGCGAAATAAGAGTCGTACGGGACAACTCAACCAACAAAATCATCGGAGTTACAATGGTCGGCTCTATGGTTACAGAAATGATAGGCACAGCAAGAACACTTATTGGCAGCACTGAAAAAATCACAGAGATAAGCTTCCCTCATCCAACCGTTTCAGAGGTGCTCAAGGAAGCCGTCGAAGACGCCTTCGGCCTGAGTCTGCACAACCCGCCAAAGGCATAACCGAATACGCATGTTAGAACAATCTACATCTGAGATTTGTGAATCGAAATTCGTGAATTCTCTTCGTATTATTGACTGCGGGCTTGCTGATTATAGAGAAATCCTGCAGCTACAGCACCAAATGCAAGAGAAAAGACGCCTTGGTGAAATACAAAACACCGTTTTAATAGTTGAGCACCCTCCTGTCATTACTCTCGGCGCCCGGCAAAGTGCCAATATATTATTAGCTACCAGAGATGATTTAGCACAAAAATATATCGACATCGTCGATATCCGCAGGGGCGGCGGCACAACAGCACACAACCCGGGCCAGTTGGTCTTTTATCCGATATTAAATTTGCAGGAGCTTAACCTTGGAATCAGCGAATATATCAGAAAGCTGGAATCAATAGGTGCCGAATTATTAGAGCAATTCGGTGTCCATGCTGAAAGGAAGAAAGGCTTGCCTGGTCTGTGGGTCGCTGAAAAAAAAATCGCCTCTATCGGCGTACGTGTCTCTAAATTTATAACCTATCATGGTATGGCAATAAACATTAAAAACGACCTGAGTATTTTCGATTTTCTTATCCCCTGCGGCCTCGACGGCGTGGAAATGTCATCTGTCCTCAAACAGACCGGCAAACACTGTTCAATGAGGCAGGCAAAAGAAAGATTATCTCAACTGCTTATAAGGCATTTTTCGTAAGATAAAAAAGAAAATGTTAAACACTGAATCCAAGCGACGAAAACTGCCACCCTGGCTGCGAAGGCCCCTGCCGTCAGATGCTGCTTTCCATCATACCCGGAAGATTCTCGACTCTCAGGGGCTGGAAACTATATGCCGTAGCGCAAACTGCCCGAATCAAGGTCAGTGCTGGACAAGAGGCACAGCAACTGTTCTGATTTTAGGCAAGGTATGCACTCGAAACTGCAAATTTTGTTCGGTAGCCTGCGGTAAACCCGAACCGCCGGATATTACCGAGCCACTTCGCCTGGCCCGGATGGCAGAGCAAATGAAATTGAAATACCTCGTGATTACAAGTGTAAATCGAGATGATTTACCGGATGGAGGTGCAGGCCACTTTTGCGATTGCATTAAAGAGGTAAGACAACATTGTCCGGATATGAAATTTGAAATACTAACGCCCGACTTTCGTAACTACCAAAGACAGGCGTTGAAAATCCTATGTACAGCTTTACCTTTTGTCTTCGCCCACAATGTTGAAACAGTTCCATCGCTTTACAAAATAGCCAGGAAAGGCGGAAACTATCAGCGGTCACTGAATTTGCTCAAAATGGCAAAAGAATGCTCCGATAATATCCAAACAAAATCCTCAATTATGCTCGGATTAGGAGAAACCGACGATGAGGTCGAGCAGGTCCTGAAAGACCTGTATAATACAGGCTGCCAAAGACTCACCATCGGCCAATATCTAAAACCATCAAAAAATTCACTCGAAGTTGTTGAATACATAACGCCCGACAAATTCGATTTCTGGAAGCGAAAAGCAATCGAATTAGGATTTCGCTGGGTTATATCTTCACCGTTCGCCCGCAGTTCGTACTTTGCGGAACAGGAAAATACTTTATAGCCACGTTTTAACTTCAATATAGATGTTTATATCGGACATCAAAAACGCTTTTTCAGCATTATTCAGGTCAGCCGTTTTGTCTTTATCTGTCATATTTCTTATACTTTAATCAGGTTATAGAGAAGTTTGTACAATTTCTTAAACGCAGTGTATTTTCCGGGGGGATGAAAAATGGCACCTGCAAAAAAGAAATCAGCACAGCAAGATCGCCGTGGCGCAGTACTCATCATATCGATGATATTTGTGCTTATATTTTCTGCTTTAGCCGTCTCAATGGCCACTATGTCCGGCACCAACGCCCAGCTTGCCTCAAACCATCACAAGGTTGGCTCTGCAATAGCCAGCACCGAATCCGGCCTGGAAGCTATGAGATACTGGCTTAACCGTGTCGAATTTCCAAGTTCGACCCTACAATCTGATTATTTCGGAACAATAGTCGGCACTCTTCAAACCGACCTGTCTGCCAACAGTATTACGAATGTCACGGTTTATAATAATGGCACAATACCCCCTGTTCCACTGGACTCTGCAACTGGACAAGCCTTTGAGGGTGAAATTCTTATTGATCCCAATAACGCAGAAATTTTGCAGCTTTCATCCATAGGCGGTGCTGACATAACACGTACTATAAGAGTTCAATACAATATTCAACCCTACGAATATCCTATCTTTGATTTCGGAATAGCCACAAAAGGACCTGTACACTTTCTCGGCAATCCAACTGTAAATGGCGTAAATTCCAATGACGAGGCAGATATCTTTATTGAAAGCAACAACAACAATCTCGCTATGCTTGTTACCGGCAACACAAGTTTTGACGGCAATATCAGTGTCGCCAACCCGATTGCCAATGTTGCCCTAATGGGCGCCGTACAAATAGCCGGCGATACAGGCCAAACAGCAATAGATAACCACATAACCATTGGTGCTGAGCCTCCACAATTCCCTATACCAGACACGCAGCATTTCCAACAGTATGCTACAGGCAGTACGATTGATTCATCAACCGACACCACTAATAGTATGACCTTAACAAACACGACAATTGAAGCAGGAACTGACCCTAACTTTGATGGCAATATCATAATAGAAGGTATTTTGTACATCGAACAGCCTAATATTGTCACATTTAACGGAAACGTCGACTCCCAAGGCATGATAGTGGGTGAGGGTGATCCAAACTTTGCCGGGCCAAACAACAGCATTTCCTTCCTCGGTAATTTTGCGACTAATCCCGTTCCAGCAGGAGTTCAGTTTGACGCAATCCGACAGGAAGAGGGCTCTTCAATACTGGCCCCGGCCTTTTCTGTAGCTTTTGACGGCAATTTCTCCGCCTTAAGCGGAGTTATGGCGGTAAGCGGCGTACACTTCTCCGGTAATGTAAGTGCCATGATTGAGGGCACGATTCTTAATTACTCCGACAATCCGACAGTAATAGAAGGTAATGCAACACTTAATTTCGACCGGTCAGCCAATATCACAGTCCCGGCCGGCTTTGATACTCACCGCATACTAACGTATAACCCGGCCTCTTATGAAGAGATTCCACAATAAACTTTATTGACGGCTTATATTACAAGCTTGCCAGAAATTGCAGGAATAAGTTTCATTGGCCCGAGCCCCCGCTCGGCCAAGATAAGGTTGCCATTTAGCCATCAAGCAATGGGCATTCTTATGAGGTTGCTTTTTTTTCTGGTTTTTACCTTTTAGTTTTTACTTCCAATCGTGTACTATTCACATCTAAAAGAGAAATAATCGTAAAACAATATGGCAAACGACCTTAAAAACTTGTTACCTCTCGGAGGCAATTGGCTTGTTGAAGTAATTGAAGAAGATCCCGAACATCTTGAAACGTATCTGCACAATGGGGACGCTCAATTAAACGAGGACGGCCACGGATTTAAACTGCCGGATGTGATCGGCATCCTGCCAATTCGAAACGCAGTTGCTTATCCCGGGACTATAACACCGTTGGCGATAGGTCGTCAGCGAAGCAAAGCCCTGCTCGCCGACACCACACCAAACGAATCCATCATTGGACTGCTCACGCAACGTAATCCTGATACCGATAAACCGAATTTTGACAAGCTCTACTCGGTCGGGACCGCCGCCTCGATTCTCAAGGTCATAAAACTCCCCCAGGGTTCGATGCACGTCGTGGTTCACGGAATAAGCCGTTTCAAGGTAATAAAAAAGGTAGCCACAAAACCATACTTAAAGGCCAAAATCAAGCCGCTTAATGTTAAAGTAAGAATGACAAAAAATCTTCAGGCACTCATCGTCGGCGTCCGCCATGCGGCCAACCGCGTCATTGAGCTAAGCCCCAATGTGCCTGAAGAAGCATCGGTTCTGCTGGAAAATATCGAAAATCCTTCCGCATTAGCTGATTTTTTGGCAGCCAATCTTAGTATCGACATTCCAACTAAACAACAATTGCTCGAAGAGCTTGACGCCACCAAACGGCTTAAACAAATATCCGTTATCTTAGCAAATCAACTGGAAGTGCTTGAGCTAAGCAATAAAATCCAGGGCAGGGTCAGAGAATCCATAGATAAAAACCAGCGGGAATATTACCTTCAGGAACAGCTGAAAGCCATTCAGACCGAACTTGGCCAAAAGGACCTCAGAACTGACGAGCTGAAACAAATCAATAAAAAAATCACAAAAGCTAAAATGCCCAAAAAAGTCGAACAAGAGGCTCTTCGAGAACTGGAAAGATTGAGTAAAATACCTCCCGCTTCACCGGAGTATAGTGTCATCCGCACGTATCTGGATTGGGTCTGTGAACTGCCCTGGTCAATTCAAACCAGCGACCAGATCGACATCAACAAGGCACAGCGAATATTAAACATCGACCACTTTGGCCTGCGCAAGGTAAAAAAACGTGTCCTCGAATTCCTGGCTGTTCGCAAACTAAATCCAACGGGCAAAAGCCCCATTCTTTGCTTTGTCGGCCCGCCCGGCGTAGGTAAAACTTCACTCGGCAAATCCATCGCAAGAGCCATGGGGAGAAAATTCGTTCGTATATCGCTCGGTGGGATAAGAGATGAAGCCGACATCAGGGGACATCGGAGAACTTACATCGGCGCTCTACCTGGCAGAATACTGCAGGAACTCCGAAAGTGCGGCAGCAAAAACCCCGTTTTTATGCTCGATGAGTTAGATAAAATAGGGAGTGATTTCAGAGGCGACCCTGCAAGTGCGCTGCTGGAAGTCCTTGACACTGAACAGAACTTCAGCTTTACAGACCATTACCTCGACCAGCCTTTTAATCTATCAACTGTAATGTTCATCGGCACTGCAAATTATACCGAGCCTGTCCCGCCTGCACTGCGTGATAGAATGGAAGTCATTGAACTTCCCGGCTACACAGAAAATGAAAAACTCAACATCGCAAAAAAATATCTGGTTCCTCGCCAGATTAAAGAGCACGGCCTGACCAAAAACCGATGTACCATAAAAGAGGATGCAATTCTCGCGATAATTCAGGGCTATACACGCGAGGCGGGAGTCCGAAACCTCGAAAGAAATATCGCAGCTATCTGCAGGTCCGTCGCCACGAAAATTGCCAAAGCCCAAAAAAGACGAGCAACCATCGGCAAAAAGGACCTGTTGAAAATCTTAGGCCCTGCCCAATTCGAATCGGAACTGGCCCTGCGAACCGGAATACCCGGCGTCGCAACCGCGCTGGCTTATACACCTTTTGGCGGCGAGCTGCTCTTTATTGAATCGGCCTCTATGCCGGGCGATGGTAAGCTGCAACTTACGGGACAAATCGGCGATGTTATGAAGGAAAGCGCACAGGCCGCTTTTTCCATCGTAAAAGCAAATGCCAAAAAACTAAATATTGACGCCGATCAATTTAAAAAGTTCGATTATCACATTCACGTCCCCGCAGGAGCAATTCCCAAAGATGGCCCAAGTGCTGGCGCAGCAATATTTACATCACTGGTCAGTCTGCTTCTCGGTAAACCAATCCGGCCGGATGTAGCAATGACGGGCGAAATAACTTTACGTGGACTGGTCTTGCCCATTGGCGGCCTGAAAGAAAAAATCTTAGCTGCTCAACAAGCAGGCATAAAAACCGTCATACTCCCTGCCAGGAACAAAAAAGACCTCCCCGAGGTTCCCAAAGAAGCCAAAAAGAACATGCAGTTCAAATTTGCTAAAAATACCAACGATGCGCTCAAATTTGCGCTGGGCACCGACTAAACGTTCACTATTTTTCCCTTGTGTGCGTTAACCTGTTGAACTGTATTTATCACACAGAACTACCGAATATTACAAAAATGACCCAGGCACATCTTAGTTGATTCGAACGCCATTTTGTCAATGGGAATTTCCGAAGGATTTACCAAAATCAATTCCTCTATTTCAGCTCTGTCAAAATCGGTGGGAAATGTATTAATTTTCGAATAAAAAAACAAATCACAAACGTTATAAACCACATCTTTATATTCATAAATATTTGGGAAAGAGCCTAAATATTCCAGATCTCCAATCTCTATTTTTAATTCCTCTTTTATCTCCCTCTTTACAGCATCTTCTGCGGATTCTTTCGGATCTACAAATCCTCCCGGCAAATCCAGTTTTCCCCTACCCGGCTCTTCGCCTCTTTTGGTTAAGAGTATCTTCTTGTTATACTCCAATATTACGGCAACTGAAGCAGCTACATTGTGGTAAAAAGCAAAGGAACAATCCTTACAATTGAATTGTTTAATACCATCGAAAAGTATGCCTCCCAACCCACAGGAAGGACAATAGTTAAATGTTTTCATATCTCCAAAATGCCCCATAATATAATACCTTCATTTGAGCTTATTCGATACCTTCACCACATCCACCATTTCAGCTACATCATGCACGCGTACGATTGAAACGCCCGCCGCGGCGCAAAGAGCAACCGTTGCGGCCGTACCGAATATTCTCTCTGATGGTTTTTCTCGGCCGGTAAGCTTTCCGATAAAGCTTTTCCGGCTTGTACCTGCCAGAACTCGATAATCGGTAGCGATGAATTTATTGATATTTCTCAAGAGTAAAAGGTTATGCTCTAACGTCTTGCCGAAGCCGATCCCGGGGTCTATAAAAATCATATTTTTTGCAATACCGAACTCCCCCGCTCGCTTGGCCCGGCCTACCAAATATTCCACAACCTCACCAACCACATCCTCGTACTTCGGCTCTACCTGCATTGTTGAGGGCTTGCCCTGCATATGCATCAAGACAACCGGCACATTGTGTTTTGTCGCCAGTTCGGCCATCCGCTCATCACTCAAAGCAGTTATATCGTTCAGCATTCCCGCCCCTGCTTCCAGGGCGGCTTTGGCAACTTCATACTTGCAAGTATCAATGCTGATTGGCACACTTATCTTTTCACACAGCGCCTTTATCGCAGGAACTACGCGTTCTATCTGCTCTTCATCCGAAACGGATGCAGAACCAGGCCGGGTCGATTCGCCTCCTACATCTATTATTGCGGCACCTTCGGTCGCCATCTGAATACCACGCTCAACCGCCATTTCGAAATCGAAGAACTGACCGCCGTCGCTGAAGGAGTCCGGTGTAACATTCAAAACTCCCATAACTATACAACCCGCCGAAAAATCCAGTCTCCCTCTCGGCCACTCAACAACATTATCGCAACATCTTTTCATTTTTGCGTTTTCACTTTTCACTTGTTTTGAATCCGATTCCTTTGAGCTTTTGAGCTAAAGTGCTGTTTCTGTCTTCAACAAAAACCTTCGTATTTTGAAATTCTCTGCGGATGTGATACTTCTTCCGCAACCCATCAAAATATTCACCCCTTTTGTCTTCAGGCTTCTCAGCAATCTGGCGGAGACGGTTATCATCTTCCCTGATATCGTAAATCTTCCGCACAGCATCAAGTAACGCCCCCTGTTCATTACCTGTACTCGATTCCATTCTTAACTGACGGACAACAGGTTCAGGCAAAAAGTCTTCTATACCATACTTGGGGCTAAGTCCAAAATGTTCACAAACCGCCTTATAAATCATAATCATACCGGAAATCTTGCCATCCAGCGAATAACCGGCAATATGCGGCGTCCCGATGTCAACCATTCCCAGAAGTTCCGCATCGATATTCGGCTCATCCTCCCAGACATCAAGCACCACAGCCTTCAATCGCCCCGACTGTATCACCGTTTTCAATACCTCACTGTCAACCACTCCACCACGCGAAGCATTAACAAATACACATTCTTTCTTAAGAGATTTGAAAAATCCCTCGTCAGCCAAATGATACGTCTTATCAATACCCTCAAACGTTAATGGCGTATGGAACGTTATAAAATCGCAATCATAAAGTTCTTGTAATGGCAAATATTTCCCCTGGCCTGTTTGTCTTTGCAAAGGCGGGTCGTTCAGATAAATCTGCATCCCTAAAGCCGCACATTTTTTCGCCACTCTGCTTCCGACATTGCCAACACCTATAATGCCTATCGATTTACCTGTAAGGCTTATATCACACTTATGACATGCTTCAAGCAGTCCGGCAATAACATATTCCGCCGCGGAATTGGCATTCGAGCCCGGCGCCGACGTAAAACCGATATTGTTCCGCTGAAGAAAATCAATATCTACATGGTCAAAACCGATAGTAGCTGTAGCTACAAAACGCACCTTGCTGCCGGCCAGCAAATCCGCATTAACCTGCGTAATGCTGCGAACCAAAAGAACATCGGCATCAGCAACAACACTCTGTGTTATCTCTCGGCCGCCAATAGTTATAACCTCACCGATGGAAGAAAAGCACTCTGCTACAAACGGAATATTCGCATCTGCAATTATTTTCATTTAATCATCGTACCTTTTTACGGATTTCTTGTTTAACTTCTTCAAAAAAACAGCCTTATCGAAAAGTATATTGAATTCAATACGAATAGCAAGAAAACTGTAGCATCAGACTTCACAGAGTGCAGATTCTGTAAGATTATAGTGTGGAAGTTACTGATTTGTGTCTCTTTTTCGCGTCGATAGAAGTATCAGGTTTCTTAATCCCTGAGTGTCCCTTGCGGCTAACCATCGCTGCTCGAACTGCTTTTCCTGGGCAATCTGAGCTATGGCCATCAGGGCTCTGAGGTGATAATTACGCTCGTCTTTACTGCCCGCCAGAACGAACATTATCCTGACAGGATCCGAAGCATGAGAAAAAAGAATGCCATCACGGGCACGGACAAGCAGAATATCAAATTTATTCTCACCTTCAACGACTATATGTGGTATGGCAAAGCCCGGCTGAACTACCGTGCCGCCCTCGGCTTCACGATGGAGAAACTTCTCGAAAAGAACGTACTCGTCTGTCCCCAGCCTCTTGGCCAAAATAGCTGAGATTTGCCGAAAGATTGTTTCAGCTTTTTCTCTGCCCTGAATATCCAGGACCTCACATCCTCTTATAAGCTCATCGAATCTGTCCTCGATTATCTCGTCTCTTTCGAGCAGAATATCTCGAAGCTCGTTCTCGAGTGTAACAGTTTTAAGTTCTCTGTTGGTAACCCGCTCTACCACGTGCATAACCGCAGAGGCCCTGCTGACCCGTCTGCAAACATAAAGCCAATACCAGGCAGCACTCAAACCGATAAAGCCGGCAGTAATCAGTAACGGCACAGTTCCCATATCTATTATCAAGGCGCTATAAGCAACGATGGCGGCAATGTGAATATAGGGATATAACGGTGATTTGAACCTCGGCCGATAGCTTTGTATTTTGCTCTCGCGCATTATAATCACACTGGCGTTATCTAAAATGAAAAGTATTAACATTAAGGTCGAGGCGGTTTTCACTAATACTTCGAGTTCGAGAAAAACAATCGCCGTAATCATAAATCCGCCCGTGAGCAGTATGCTGATATGAGGCGTCTTAAATCTTACGCTGACACGAGACAAAAGCGGCGGCAGCAATTGGTCCCTGCCCATAGCCATAGGTGACCGTGATGCAGCGAAGATACCTCCATTTGCGGTGGTAACAAAAGCTGCCACGGCAGCGAGTGCAAGAATTACAAAACCAGGCATGCCCATAAATTTACTGGCTGCCAGCGATATCGGCGCAAAGTTACCGGCCAGTTCCTCACCATCCACAACACCCACCGTAATTATGATTACACTTATATATAACACAGTTACCACAAACCAGGCCAAGACCATTCCAAAAGGAAGGTTCCTGCCGGGATGTTTTACTTCCTCGGCAATACTGGCAACTTTGGTCAAACCCCCAAAGCTAATAAACACCAGACCCGCTGTTGCAAACACTGCCGACCAACCCTTTTCCAGAAATCCCTTGAATCTAACAGCTTCAACAGACCCGCTGCCAAAAAGAACAAAAAAGGCCAGTATCGCCAGTAATATACCCACAAGAAAAACCTGAAATCTGCTTGTCAGTTTTACGCTTACAATATTAAGTACTGTAAATCCGACGCAGCAAAAGGCCGCTATTACCTTTAGATGCCACGGCTCAAACTGTGTGGATAAGACCATCTGCACTACAATCTCAATGAGAACAGCCATTCCAACAACAGCAAAAGCACTCTTCAAAGCCAACGAAAACCAGCTCGCCAATCCGCTGAACACACCCCAGATCGGACCTAAACTACGCTCAACAAAAAAATACGTCCCCCCCGCTCTCGGCATTGCCGTGGAAAGTTCGGCTTTGCTGAGGACACTGGGAATTATCATAATTGATGCGAAAAGATAGGATAAGATTACAGCAGGGCCCGCCTTTGCAAAAGCTAAAGCCGGCAAAATAAACAAGCCCGAGCTTATCATTGCCCCGGCCGCTACCGCAAATACATCAAGTGCACCAAGCTGTTTCCTGAGCTTTATCACCTTAAAATATCTCTGTTACTGCTCGTATCTTCCATCAACACTACATAAATTATAAAGGCATAAGTACTCCATGTTCTTATCTGGTATTATACCAGTGCTGTTTAGTCTTCAACAGAAATACTAAATCGTTGGACAAAGTCTTTCACTTTTTTTATTATAATCCATAAAATCGATTTATGGTATAATTTTAAGGTATTGACATTAAAACCGCATTTGGCTTGAGAGGGTAAGTAAATGGTTAACAGAAGAGACTTCCTTCATTCTCTCGCATCAGGTGCCTTAGCTTTGAGTTTGCCGCAGGCTCTCTTTTCGAAAAGCACAGAGACAGAGAAACCAAACATTATCCTTTGCATGGCGGACGACATGGGCTGGGGTGATCCGGGATTCAATGGCAATAAGATTATCAAAACCGGCAATTTGGATGCAATGGCCAAAGCAGGAATGCGATTTTCGCGTTTTTATTCCGGTGCGCCGGTATGTTCCCCTACTCGTGGAAGCTGTCTTACCGGCCGGCATCCGTATCGATATGGAATCTTTTCTGCAAACACCGGACATATACTCAAAAAGGAAATTACTTTAGCGGAAGCTTTGAAAACACAAGGATATACAACAGGCCATTTCGGCAAATGGCACTTGGGTACACTGCTTCCGGACTATTCAGGAAAAGGCCCGGGACGTAAACCTGAAAAAAACTATATGACACCTGCCATGTGCGGATTTGATGAATGGTTTTCCACCGAGTATGCGGTGGCTACATGGGATCCTTATAATCCTGTGTTGTTCCACGGGAAAAAAAAGGAGTACGACGTCAGGGCGCTTTACTGGCACAATGGGAAAAACATAACCGAAGGACTTAAGGGAGACGACTCAAAAATTATTATGGATAAAGCTGTTCCCTTTATCCAAAAAGCCGTAAAGGATAAAAAACCATTTCTGGCCGTTATCTGGTTTCACGCACCACATGCTCCGGTCGTTGGGGGGCCGAAATACAGACGGATGTATTCACAATACAGCGAAGATGAGCAACACTACTACGGATGTATTACTGCTCTGGACGAACAGGTAGGCCGGCTTCGCGCTCAGCTAAGAGAGCTTGGAATAGCTGATAATACTATGCTTTGGTTTTGCAGTGACAACGGCCCTGAAGGAAAAGATGGCCAAAAGGGTCGCTATCGTGGTTCTGCCGGCCCTTTCCGTGGACGCAAGCGCAGCTTGCTCGAAGGCGGCGTGCGCGTACCGGGTCTGCTTGAGTGGCCGGCTCGAATTAAAGCCGGGCGGACAACCGATATTCCATGCTCAACCTCCGACTATTTCCCGACAGTTCTGGATATACTCGGATTTAAGATGAAAGGCCAGCCAGAGCCTGTTGACGGCGTAAGCCTCCTGCCGTTGATTAATGGTAAAATGCAAAGGCGTCCGATGCCGATAGGATTCGAATCCGCCAGACAGCTTTCACTGACGGACAACCGTTACAAGATACACAGCAGTGATAAGGGCAAGACCTATATGCTCTTTGACCTGCTCGAAGATCCCGGCGAGACAAATGATTTAGCCGCCGAAAAACCACAGCTTCTGCAATCAATGAAATCAATGTTGATTAAATGGCGTAAATCCTGCCAGGACAGTCTTGAGGGAAAAGATTATAAATAACAATTACAAATACTTAAAAGTGATACCGGTAAAACTAAAAATGTTGTCACAAGCTCTGGATTTTTTGTATGATTAAACAGTCCATGCAAGAACGTATGAAAGGAACCAAAATGAAAAGACAAACAAGGAGAGATTTCCTCAAAACACTCGGCTTTATGGCGGGTTCAGCTTCAGCGCTATCGATACTGCCAGGCTGCGAAAGCTTTGGGCAAACAGCAGGGATTTCTACAAAAAGACCAAACATAATATTTATAATGACGGACGACCACGCCTCACATGCGATGAGCTGTTATGGAAGTAAAATCAATAAAACACCAAACCTCGACCGGATTGCCAAAGAGGGCATGCTCTTTAAAAATAGCTTCTGCACTAATTCAATCTGCGCCCCCTGCCGAGCTGTAATCTTGACCGGCAAATACAGCCACATCAACGGCGTCATCGACAACAGACAAAAGTTTGACCCAAGCCAGCAGACCTTCCCAAAACTGCTCCAAAATGTTGGCTACGAAACAGCTATGATAGGCAAATGGCACCTCAAAACCGACCCGACCGGTTTTGATTACTGGAACGTCCTGCCCGGACAGGGAACGTACTACAATCCAGCAATGAAAGAGATGGGCCAGCAGAGAAAATATACCGGCTACACTACTGATATTATTACCGACCATGCCCTAAAATGGCTCAAAGAACGCAGCGGAGAAAAACCATTCTGCTTGATGTACCAACAGAAGGCCCCGCACAGGTCATGGGAGCCGGGCCCCAAATATCTGACAATGTACGATGATGTGAACATTCCTGAGCCGGAAAATTTGTTTGATGACTACTCCAACCGCGGAAGGGCCGCCAAGGAACAGGACATGAGCATTGAAAAGACGATGACCGAAAGAGACCTGAAACTCGTCCCCCCGAGAAATCTTACTCCTGAACAAAAAAAGCTTTGGGATGCGGCATACAATCCGAAAAACGAAGCTTTCCGTAATGCAACTCTAACGGGCAAAGACCTGGTCCGCTGGAAATACCAGAGATATATCAAAGACTACCTGCGATGTATCGCCTCTGTCGATGAGAATGTCGGCCGGGTATTGGATTATCTTGACCAGACAGGCCTGGCAACAAATACGGTGGTGTTTTACACTTCCGACCAGGGCTTTTACTTAGGTGACCACGGTTGGTTCGATAAGCGATTTATGTACGAGGAATCACTGCGCATGCCGCTGCTTGTTCGCTATCCGCAGGAAGTAAAAGCCGGCTCTATCAAAAATGATATCGTCTTGAATCTGGATTTCGGCGCAACGATTTTGGATTTCGCGGGCCTACCAACGCCTCCGGATATGCAGGGACGCTCGATTCGCAAAATCCTTCAAGGCAAAACACCCCGAGACTGGCGAAAATCGATGTACTACCACTACCACGAATACCCTGCGGTCCACAGCGTAAAAAGGCATTACGGCATACGCACACAACGCTACAAGCTGATACACTTCTACAACGACATCGACGAATGGGAACTTTACGACCTGAAAAAAGACCCGAAGGAAATGAAAAACATCTATAACGAACCGGCAAACTTAAATATTATCAAAAAGTTAAAAGAAGAACTGAAACTGCTGCGCATAAAATACAAAGACAATATCGGCACACCAGTTTAATAGTGGACACTTACTTATAACCGGTTTCGAATAATGTCGGCTATAATTCTCTTCTTTTACAGCTCGCATAATGCGTAACTGATGCAGGTGTATTTCTCCTTCGCTTCTCATCGCCTGCCAGCTTGTGTTATAACAAAATTGACTACCTCTTGCTGCCGGTCGGTTAAAAGAAGGACTTCATCTTGAACTGCAAGTCGACCACTGAAATCACCAACAATAAATAATATTGGACCGCCTCGGATAGATGCATTCCGAGAGCGTAAAGCTACCCGGTTGGCGGCAACGTGAAGAGTCCCATTTGCAGGGATGACCGTTCCGCCATTGAAAGTAAAAAGATGAATGTTGGGCTCTTGCCCAATACTCAGTGTCCAGCCGGAAATATCTACAGCAAAATAATTGGGATTACGTAGTTGTATATACTGCTCATCCAGGTTACCACTGGCAGGATTAGTATCAATCGTACCGAAGTCAATAACCGTACCGGCCAGTTGGGTATCGGGTATTTCATTGGCCCCGGAAGTCAAACCGTTGAATAGTTGACGCCGGCGTTCAGGCAGGTAGGAATACTTCAGTTCATCGACAGCCTCCAGCAATGATTGTGGACAGCAAGAAGACGTCGAACCATTACCCCAGGCATGTGAGCCCCATTTAGCAGCGTCTAAGGCAGCGTCCGGGGCAATAAGAGCCGCCAACATATCAATAAACGGCTCAAAATACAGTTCATCCTCGGGCGTGTCCGGTGCCTTGAGAAATTCATCCATGAGTGTTCGTATGCGCCGCAAATACATCTGCCGTGTTTCCGGAGTATTAAAAATGGCATCCGGCATACGGTTGCCGCTGCCGACAAATAGACGCGTATTTGGAACAAGGTTTTCGTTCCAGTAAGTCTCCGCAGAATTCCACACTCGTCCAAAGCTCAAATCCACGTCCCACGGCCACATCTGCCATTCATCACTGATGCCCGTATCACGATAAAAGTAGTAGTTTTTGTGACAGCAGTCGGTATCTCCAGTTATTGCGCGTACTGCCAGAAAATTAACAACCTGCGCAACATCAACATTGTCATAGAGATATTGGCGACGTCTTTCGCCCGGCAGACTAAGACCGTTATAAAGCGCCGACAAATCCTCGTTGCCTTCATTTTTTCGTGTCTTCTTTTCGGCTCCACTATTGGCACTGCTCACACTATCAAAACTATTGTACATCTTGTAAAGGGCTCCATCGGCATTCAAGCCCATCCGAATCAGCCAATCTTCATCACCATTCTCCACCACATGAGCTGTGCCCCAAAAGGCCCCGTTTTGTTGGACTCGTACCGGAAAAACCCAGTGGTAGGGACAACCCGCATCTCGATATATCTCATAGGCCAGCATATTACGCATCTGCGCCTTATCCGGATACGTCGTCAACATGTTTATATCGTCGGCACGTGGCTGCCCCGGCTCCCACTTGAAGTTATAGCCGGGATGAAAATCGATATCGTAGCTCTTTTTCGGAAATCCCCGGCTGGACTGGCCGTGAATATTGATCCCCACATTATCGTAGAACTGCCCATCATAAAAGAGAGCACAACGAGTTCCGGAATCGGAGTTGGCGGCATTCGGTGTTCTGATGAACCAATGCAGTACCGGTAGCGGATTAGTCAGGTTCGGATCCTCCACGATTGTACCGAAATACTGCGGAGAATTTAGCTCATCGATATAGCTCGGGAACCGTGATCTGCGTCCGGCAGTGTCTGTGGCCGTAATGAACCAGCGGACCATCTCACCCGCTTTGAACCTGTAAGCCGGGATTCGCACAGTGTAAAGCCCGTCCTCCCTTTCTCTGTCACCGCCTGTACCATCATCCAGTAATGGTATGCTCACTTCTCGACTAAACATAGCGCGATAGTACAACTTGACGGTATCAATCGGATCGAAGGACGACTCGATCTTCGCTACGATCTGCAGGTCCTCATCTTCAGTAGGTATGAGCGGATAATGGTCCGTATCGGAAATGATAGGTCCCAAAATATCAATACCGTCATTGTTCGGCTTTCCAGGCGTCGGTGTCGGGAAATACTGATATGACGATCCGTCTATTGTATCAATAGTGGCCAGCAGCTCGGGAACAATCAACAGGTCCGAACTGCCAATTCGATGGTTCAGCCCCTGTACAGCCAGCAGATTTGACCCAACATGAAGAAAGTCGAATTGCGGTATAGGAAAATCAACCGGATTAACAGCGTTGCTATCGGGTCGGCTAACTAATGCAACTGAGTTCCATGTCTCTTCGCCTGGTACCGGAGCATTATCACGTGCCACCTCTTGGCCGTTAATATAGACTATTATCCCATCGTCATAACGCATGCGCAAAGTCAGGGCCCGGATCGCCGAGGGATCCTCCACAACAAAAGGCACCCGAATATACACTGTCGTATTGACATTCTGCATCCCCGAAACATCCAAACCGACCAGTTCACCATAATCATAACCGACGCCGGTTGTGCCAGTTTGCCATCTTAATATATCCGGGCCTTCCTGCGTCCACGGACGCTGCGTCTCCGAAAGTTCTGAGGCAGGCTCCAGGGAATCGCTACTGGGCACCAGGGCTTTGGCCGGAGCCCCGGGCATCAAGAGCGCGGTTTCCACGATACTGCTGACTGGGCCATAAGAAATATCGGGGGCCTGTTTTGGATACTCCGGAAAGAACTCCCAGGCCACGGTTTCGCCATCTGGACGAACTAATCCCAGATACTCACCACTGCCATTCAGTCTAAAATTGGTATGCAATACCCCCAGAGCATCTCTGCGATTTTTTCCCGATGCAAAGACAACCAGGTAAGCATCGGGTTCAAGTATTACCTCTGGAAATACCCACTGCCTCAGGTTGTTGACGTCATCCGTTAGATACCACCCTTCCAGGTTGACCGCGTTCATTCCGGCATTGTATATCTCGATCCAGTCCGATTCATCCCGATCCTCGTCATCAAGGCCATTATTGTTCACAGCCATGAATTCGTTTATCCGGATTAGCTCCTGTGCCCAGGCATCATTAGAAAAGCTATTGATAATATTGAATATAACGAAACAAACAAAAATCAACGAATATCTCATTTGAATAGCATTCCTCCTTGTCCAGACCAGCAAAATATAAAGCACCGCTTTCCACAGCTGATAAGCTTTATAACAACACAAGATATTATAACATATCTTACTGCATTTTACAATGGTCCCTATCCAGGCCAAGCTAAAGGAATAACCAGATGATGTTCGATACAGCAGTTCGCCCGGCATCGTCTATACCGGCCTGAGTCTTAAAACTGAATTATGCACAATTTGTGGTTTTTTTCTTGACTGGAAGGTGATTGATTTGGTATAAAATACTCAGGAAAGGGATGTGTTCGCGCAGAGCATACATCTGTTGATTTTCATCATCCTGCGAACGCAATTCCAGTATTTTTCCAAATTGAGGAGGAGTTATTATGCAATGTACAGAGTGGCTGTGAAAACGTTGTGCATGGTAGTTACATTTTTTATATTCCAATTAACACCTTATCCACCTTATGTGAAGGAGTTCTATTATGACTAATAAATTAACTTATTTACTCATTCTTTTGGTTCTGAGCCTGGCCGCAAGCACATCCGCCGACCTCGTAGCTCACTGGCAGTTCGATGAAAGTTCCGGAAGCATAGCATATGACACATCCGGCAATAGCAACAATGGCACCTTGAAAGGCGACCCCCAGTGGGTCCCCGGCAGGATTGGTGGTGCTATTCAGCTCGATGGCATCGACGACTATGTGGACATCGGCAGTGTCGGAATAAGCGGGATTGACCAGAGGACAATCGCTGGCTGGGTAAAGGCAGACACCACAGACATACCAGCCGGGACAAGCGTCTTCGGCTTCGTCCCGGATGGCGACACCGACGGCACTTATTACGATATTGAAGTGGACGACGCAGGCAATTATGTTATCTTCGTGGGCGGCTGGGAGGGAATATTCATGCCCGTCGATACACAATGGCACCATTTTGCGGTAACTTACACCGGAGAAGGTGGAAGCTGGTTTCTGGACGGCCAGCTTATTGACAGTTCCGAAGGAGAAGTAGGAACAATTGACTATGTAAGAATAGGCGCCAGGACCAGCAACTCCAATTACTTCCCGGGCCTGATAGACGATGTGCGAATCTACAACACAGTGCTGACGTTAACCGAGATAAAAAAGCTGATGGCAGGTTCAAGAGCCTACGACCCCAGTCCGGCTGATGGTGTCCTGTATTTGGATACATGGGCGAGTTTTGGATGGTTACCGGGAAATACTGCTGTCTCGCATGATATCTATTTCGGTGAAAATTTCACTGATGTTAACGATGGCGCCGCAGAAACTTTTAAGGGCAACCAGACCGAAGAGTATTTCATCGCCGGCCTTCCCGAGTCTCCATCTCCGGATGGCCTTATTCCGGGCACAACCTACTACTGGCGGATTGATGAAGTTGAGGCAGATGAGACTACGAAACACAAAGGAGATGTCTGGAGCCTTACTATTCCATCCAAAATCGCCTACAATCCCGACCCTGCTGATGGTGCTGAGTTTATAGATCCCGTTAAAATCCTTGCCTGGACCCCGGGTTTCGATGCGAAACTGCACACGGTATATTTTGGTGAAAACTTTCACGATGTGAACAACGCCTCCGGTGGATTTCCTCAGGGACCTACAACCTATAATCCGGACCTGCTTAAACCAGGTAAGACTTACTATTGGCGAGTTGATGAGTTTGATACCGTCAATACGAATAAAGGCAATGTCTGGAGTTTTACCGTTCAGGGTGCCGTCGAAAGCTTGAATCCGTCTAACGGCGCTGTGGATGTAACGCAAACAGTGGTTCTTAGCTGGTCACCGTCAGACCATGCCGCTTCCCATCAGGTGTATTTCGGCCCTGATAAAGTCGCACTGCGCGATGCAGATACCAGTTCCCCGGAGTATAAAGGTGACATGGACCTTGGTTCCCAAAGCTATGATCCCGGAAAGCTTGAGTGGGATACTACTTACTACTGGCGAGTAGATGAGGTTAATAACGCCAACGCCGACAGCCCGTGGATAGGCCCCGTCTGGAGCTTTACCACCGCTAACTTCCTTATTGTAGATGATTTCGAGAGCTACAATGACCTTGAACCCGCTGAACCCGGGAGCAACAGGATATTTATTGCCTGGGTGGACGGATTCAACAATGCAGCAAATGGATCCGTCGTTGGGTACCCGAATTTCCCATTTGCCGAGCAGACTATCGTCCACAGCGGTTCTCAGTCAATGCCGATGTCTTATAACAACGCGGTCGGAAAATCCGAGGCGATTTCTGTCTTGACTTACCCGCGTGACTGGACGGAAAAAGATGTCGATACACTGACAATCTGGTTCAGAGGTGAAGCTTCCAACGCTGCTGAGACTTTGTATGTTGTTCTCAATAGCAATGCCGTGGTCAATCACGATAATCCGGATGCAGCGAAGATAGGCTTCTGGACCCAATGGAATATCGACCTGGCGCGCTTTGCCGACCAGGGCGTCAACCTTGCCAATGTCAATTCGATTACACTTGGCCTTGGCAGCAGGAGCAATCCCATAGCCGGCGGCTCGGGCATGATGTACTTCGATGACATCCGTTTATACGCTCCGTAATCCGTAGCAGTTGATTCTGTCGTTTAGATAACAGACTTGTCTTAATTTGGGGCTTATACTGTTTGATTCGGTATAAGCCCCTTTTTTCATCGGCTATTGCAGAGATTACACTGTTCATAGAACGTCTTGATTGGTAATAAGATATGAGACTTATATATGAGCCCGCTGATTTCTGCACTTGCTATTTGTTGGAAGTCCGGCTAAAATGCAAACTCGAATATTGAGAAGTAAAAATATTATTTTTGGAGTTGGACAATGATTAAAGTTCTTATTACAGACAAGCTTGCACAGGAAGGAATTGACTTGCTTAATTCGACAGAAGGTGTTGAAGCTGTCGTTAAAACCGGTATAAGCGAAGATGAATTAGCTGAAATTATCGGCCAGCACGATGGCTTAATCATCCGAAGTGCTACAAAGGTTACTGCAAAAGTTCTGAATAATCCCGGCAAATTAAAGGCGATCGCCCGGGCAGGAGTAGGCGTGGATAATATCGACATTCCGGAAGCTACAAGAAAAGGTATTATTGTCATGAATACGCCCGGGGGAAATACTCTCAGTGCTGCAGAACATACGATGGCATTAATACTTGCGATGAGCAGAAACGTTGTCCCGGCATGCGTCAGCTTAAAAGGGGGTGCCTGGGACAGAAAAAAATATATGGGCAACCAGTTGAACAACAAAGTACTTGGCTTGATAGGTTTAGGCAGGATAGGTATGGCTGTGGCGGAAATGGCAAAAGGGTTCAATATGAAAATATTGGGCTTTGACCCGTTGGCTGTACCCCCTGATGCGGTAACAAAAGGGGTCGAAATCAGCGATAGCCTGGAGCAAATTTTCACCGAAGCTGACTTTATCAGCGTTCACGTGCCGAGGAATGAGCAGACGTTGAATATGATTGACGCAGAACAGATACAAAAGATGAAACCCACAGTTCGGTTAGTCAACTGCGCACGTGGGGGTATTATTAACGAAGATGCACTTTATGATGCCCTTGCAGCCAAACGTATCGCCGGCGCCGCTCTCGATGTATATCCAAAAGAGCCGCCCGAGAATACACGTTTTGCCGAGTCTGAGAATTGCGTTGTTACGCCGCATTTAGGGGCCAGTACCAGCGAAGCTCAAATCGAAGTTGCCCTCGAAGCTGCTCGAATCATTGTCGATGCTATCAAAGGCGGCCCGGTCAAGAACGCCCTTAATGCACCATCTACTACAGGGACTGTGCCGCCAATAGTGGGCCAGTACGCGGAGCTTGCTCGTCGAATCGGAACAGTTATCAGCACGATCGGGCCTGGACAAATCAAGTCTATTGAGGTGCAGTACCGCGGCTCGATTGCCGAAATGGCGGTCGAACAGGCTACTCTTAATTTTGCGATAGGTTTATTGCAGAAACACTTTGAAATGCCGTTGAATATGGTCAACACTCCGGTTTTGGCTAAGGAACGCGGCATAAGCATAGACGAAACCAAAAATCCCAAGCCTAAAGACGTCGCCTCAAGTTTTAGCGCCAAAGTCGTTACGGATAAGGTTACGCACACAGTCACTGGTTCTGTCTTCGGCGGAACGCTGCTGCGCATTATTGAAATTGACGGATTTAATATAGAAATGACTCCGCGTGGGGCCGTTCTGGTTATATTTAACGACGACAAACCCGGCGTTATTGGTTCGGTTGGCATGCTCTGCGGCAAGCATAATATCAACATCTGCACTATGGGCGTTGGACAAAAGCCGGCAGAGGGAAAAGCCATTCTTGCCGTTAGTCTTGACAAGGAACCAGACTCAAAAGCGATTGAAGAGCTCGGCAAACTTGAGTTTGTGAATGAGATGTATGTTTGCACATTGGACTAATTCTTCTCTCCTTCGCTGAAGCTGAGATGGACAAGCGATAC
>DAOUVA010000244.1 GCA_030667885.1 Phycisphaerae bacterium | reverse complement strand
GTGAAACATGCGGCGGCCCTATCGAAGACGGGGTATGCGCCGGCTGCGGTGAGCCGACCAATAACTGTACCTGTAAGCCCCATGAATAGTAACTATTCTTAGCTCTTACAAGGTGTCTTTTGGTTTCTGTGGGTTCTTTCGAGCCTATGAGGATGGGGAGTTTTTGTCTCTATTTTTGGACTTACTTATTTCTCCGCTCGTATCTTCTGAAGAAATCACCGGTTCGTATCAATTATAAAAAAAGCCCCGGTTTATGCGGGGCTAAAAGGTTAATACAAAAGGACTCTTTTATCAATTTTATTCTTTGGGAAGTTTTAAAGGGACAAAAAATGTATATCGCCCCCGCTTTACAAACAGCAGAGCGGCACCTTCTTTCTTTGCTTCTTTTATTGCTTCGTTAAATTCTGCTGCATTTTTCACTTTTTGCTGATTGACTTCCATAATCAGCGCCCCCGGTGCTATTCCTTTCTCAGCAGCCTGCGAGCCATCATCAACACTCGTAACGATGACCCCGCTGAGGCCTTTATAACCATATTGCCCGGCTAATTCGTCAGTCAGGTCTTCTACGGAAAATCCCAACTCTTTTTGTGTCTCCTGCGGCAGTGCACCGGTAAGCTCCGCCATCGATGGAAGAGTGGCGAGTTTAAGAGTAATATTTTTTCGTTTTCTGTCCCGCACGATGACCATTTGCACTTTAGTACCTGGATTCAGCATTGCTACCTGGTTACGGAAGTCATTGCTTTTTTCAACAGGCTTGCCCTCAAACTCGACAATAGCATCGTAGCGTTTTAATCCAGCTTTATCAGCCGGGGAATCCTCCATAACTTCGACTACAGATATCCCCTTGGTATCCTCTTTCAAACCGAGACCAGCAGCTAATTCGGGCGTTAACGGCTCGAATTTGATTCCAATATAACCTCTTGAAACAGTTCCATTTTCAACAAGCTGGTCATAAATGTTCTTTGCCATATTTATCGGTATCGCAAAACCGATACCTATATTGCCGCCGGCCCCGACAATAGCTGTATTAATTCCTACCACTTCTGCATCAAGATTTATCAGAGGTCCACCCGAATTTCCGAAGTTTATCGCGGCATCGGTTTGAATAAAGTTTTCAAAAGTAGCCAGACCGAAACCACTTCTGCCTTTTGCGCTTACGATACCGGCCGTAACAGTATGGCTCAGTCCGAGCGGATTGCCAATGGCAAGAACCCATTCGCCAACTTCGAGGGCGTCAGAGTCGGCCAGTTCAAGATATGGCAGGTCTTTTGCATCTACTTTTACGACGGCGACGTCAGAATCCGGGTCTGTACCGATGATTTTAGCGGTAAACTTTCTGCCGTCTGTGAGCTCTACCTCAATTTTCTCAGCTTCTTCTACCATGTGATTGTTTGTGAGGATATAGCCGTCGGGCGATATGATAAAGCCGGAACCCTGGGCAGTTCGCGACTCCCTTCTTGGCTGTCGCGGTGCGCGCTGTTCACGCGGATCACGCTGGCGGGGAGACCGGCGGAAGAAAAATTCGAACGGGTCGGAATAGGGCTCACCGGAAGGCCCTTGCCTCATTGACTGGCTGTCGCGTGTGACGATTCTTTCGGCCCTAAGCGCAACTACTGCCGGTGAAGTTTTTTCGGCAATAGAAGAAAAGGCGTTACCCATCTGTCGCAGCGTGGCGAT
Source organism: Phycisphaerae bacterium (assembly GCA_030667885.1). Classification (GTDB taxonomy): domain Bacteria; phylum Planctomycetota; class Phycisphaerae; order Sedimentisphaerales; family Anaerobacaceae; genus NIOZ-UU13. The sequence goes on along the minus strand of DAOUVA010000244.1, from coordinate 5,127 downwards.
ACTGTCCGGGTCCTGCGCAAAGACCGATACGGGGCTGATAAACAGCAGTATCAAAAGGGTTGAAATCACAATATAACGCGATTGAGTTTTGTATTGTTTTAAGCTGCTAATGTTCATTTTTGACCTCCAATTCATAAGTTATGCAAAACAGCACCAAATATTCTTATATTCTACAACAATAGTAAACCATTTAAGTAAATTTTATACGATTCTATCGCCAATAAGTTCATAGTGTCAAAGCTTTTTCAAGGCGGGCTCTCCAGACAAAGGCGCTGATTGGCCTGCTCTGAGGGGATTACTCAAGAGATAAGTATTCACTAAAAAGTTTTAAGATTAAGATAAAATTAATTCATCTTCAACAAGGCAACACAGGACTGCAAGATATAATCCTGCGAAAAGGGCCTAATCCGCATACATTCGGAGAATAATACACGCCGGGCCGGTCCAGGTTATTCCTGAGGGTTGGAATCATCTTCTCCGGATTTTACGGACGAAGTCTCAGCCGCATTCTGAGGTTTGGAATCCTTCCCTTCTCCGGGCTTAGTAAACAAGCTCTCAGCCACTTGTTTGAGCTTGAGAGCTACCGGCTCGGAAGCGATTCCCACAATGCTGGCTATGCCTGCATACACATATACGCTCGACTGTTGTGTGGTTGAGCCCGCAGAAATAAATACGCCACGGATAACAAAGTAGGTGACAATCGCGAGGGTTGCCCCTACGAATGGCGAGAGAATATATTGCAATAGCCAGCTCTTCTTTAATTCCTTATTACCTGTATACCAGGCAAGCGAACGGAGAGAACGCACCTGTCCACCGAGCGCACCGGCAAGAATCACGATAAGTATCAAGCATGCCTCATTTGAGATGGAAAAAGTCCAGAACAGGAATTTAGCCTGCGATATTGGGTTAACCTGGCCTTTCGGTGTTACTGAAGACGGCCAGCATTGAACTATGGCCACCAAAAGGATAATTGATAATAGTATCAAGTACCCAGCCGTTAGTAAAATGCCAACGAACCCTACAGACGAAGAATCCAAAAGGCCGGCATCCTGAGTAGTGATATGGTCGTTCATTTCATTTTCTGTTTGAGTTTCATCGGACATATTATTTTCTCCCATTTTAGAATTCCTATTTCTTTTTAAGAAACTATAACTTACCTGACCAAGAAAGCGAAATAGAGCCAGACTTGTCGCAAAGACCGGCGCAAGAAACAAAAACACCCAAATAAGAAGCTGAGTCCTGCGTCAATAAAACGATGACTTTTCATCACTTTTCTCATCAGGAATATTAATCACCGCCCCGCCGTCTGTCAAGATATTTCCGAGCCGGGTGAAGATTTAATGAAAATCGCTCATTTGGGACCGTCATCAGCGAAAAAACTATGTTGAAATTGTGTGGAACTTTAGTAAACGTTAGTTGTATAAAAAAGGTAGAAGATCTTCGTATTAGACCGGATTACGCGTAATGACACAGGAAACAAAGGTTATACATCAGGTACTGGAAGGTGATACCGAATCTTTCAGGCATATAGTAGAAAGGTACGAAAGGCCGATTGTCCGTATGATAAGAAATATAATCAATAACAGAGAATCCAGCGAGGACATCGCCCAGGACGTATTCTTTACGGCCTACAGGAAGCTGGCATCTTTTGACCCGGCAAGAAGTAATTTTTCGACCTGGCTGTTTACCATCGCCAGAAATAAAAGCATAAACGCGATAAGAAAAAAAAGACCGGTTTCGATGAGTGAATTGCCCCACAACAGCGATGCGCATAATCCATCGGATGAGCTTGCCGAAAGGGAATTCTATGGCGAGTTAGACGCCGGGCTGGAGGCTTTGCCTTCTGCCCAGAAAAGAGCATTTGTTCTGGTGGAATTCGAGAACCTGTCATACGCAGAGATTGCACAGATTGAGGGCGTAAGAATTGGAACAATCAAGTCAAGAATCAACAGAGCAAAAAAGAAACTCGCAAAGGCCATGAGAGAGATACGATATGAAAAGTGAAGAAATATACGACACCTGGAAAGAACGTAAAAGCCAAATAGACCTTCGGGAAAACTTCGCAGATGAGGTCATGAATCAGATATATCAATATGAACGTGACAAGGGAAGACCGCTGTTCGACGTGCAGCGACTGATTGAGCTGATATCGGCACATCGGTTTGTAAAAGCAGGGGTGGTTACGGCAGGTGTCGTGGCCGGTCTTGCCAGGATTATGTTCGTGGTTTACAACTTTTTGGCGTGCTGAATAAAGGAGATATAAAATGATAGAAGAAACAATAAACATCAAACACAGGAGGCTGCCGTGGCTGGCCGTGGTGCTTTCATGGATTATGGCCGGGCTCGGACACATATATTGTGGAAGATTTGTTAAAGGCCTTATATTTACATTTCTTGTTTGTATATTCATTCCTGTGTTTTTCGGGGCATTGTCGGTGGGCCCATCGTCGGTCCGGGTCATAGTGATAATCCTATCTTTTATTATCTCCATCGTGATATGGCTGGTTGCGATTATTGACTCATGGCACACAGCAAAGCACACGTCAGTCAGTTATACGCTTAAAGATTACAACCGGTGGTATGTGTATGTACTTTTGGTGCTTATGGGTACAGGTGGCTCAACGCAAATCGCTTTTAATATCAGGGAGACTCATCTTGAGGCATTCAGGGCTCCTACGGCATCCGTTTATCCAACACTCGTTCCAAACGATAGACTTCTCGCAAACAAACTTGCTTACAAAAACAAGGATCCTAAAAGAGGCGATCTTATAGTTTTTCTTAATCCTGAAGACAGGAGACAAAACTACATTAAGAGAGTAATAGCAATAGCCGGGGATACGCTGGAAATCAAAGACGGCCAACTCTACATAAACGATGAACAACTCCAGCGGAAGAAGCTTGCTCAATCAGCGTTGGACAATATAAGGGTCGAAGTGAATGGTAAGCCATTAGAGGGAGATGTTTTTGAAGAGGCAAATGGTGACGCTCAATATAAAATCTTCTTAGCCGGACCGCCTCATAACCAGGCATCAACCGATTTTGCGAAGATGACAGTTCCTGAATATCACTGTTTCGTTCTTGGTGACAATCGCAACCTCTCCTATGACAGCAGGCAATTCGGCCCGGTTCCACTGGCAACGGTGAAAGGTAAAGCCGATTATCTCTACTGGCCGGCACAAGACTGGTCCCGATTCGGGAGAATAAATAACTAAAGAGGTTTGCTGCGGGAAGAAAGTGCAAAACAATCGATTTCGCCGACAGAGAAAGTGGATCCCGCTACCCGCCTTAGCGGGCACAGGCAGGGGCGAGTTCTGCGACTTCGACGGCATTGACAATTCATCGTTTTGGGGGAGTAACTCGGTTTTTTTCGGCAATAGGGGGAAAGTGGCGATGATGTATAGTCGATAGGTGGATGTAATACGGGCTACTGTAGTTTCCAGGACAGGACGGGGCTTTTATCGATTCATCCAGAAAGCGTAAATAAATTATATTTGAACGTAATGTAATAATTGATAAAGGTTTGCGAAAATGCTATAACTATAATAAGGGATATTTATAATAATATTATATCATAATTGGGAGATTTATAATCATGAGGTTACTCTGGATTTTTAGAAGTATTTTTCTTATCGTCATCGCAGCAGTTCTGTTCGTCAATATAACTTCACAGGGTATGGTTGAGGATGAAGCAGGCAATGTTTCGGAGGACGCCCGCAAGGCGAATTTTAATGCCGTCATTTGGAGTGGTTTAGGGATGGCACTGTTTGTCTTTCTGTTAGACGTTTTCACACCTAAGAAGAAACTCAGCGCTTTGGCCGGGGTGTTTTTCGGTCTGTTGGTTGGGATACTGATAAGTTTGGCACTTACATTCGTAGTAGATATGATAATGGATACGTATAGAATTCCAATAAACATGGTTGCGATCACGGCAATCAAATCGGTGATGGGAATATGTGTATGTTATCTTGTTATCAGTATAGTCATGCGCACCAAGGATGACGTGCGTTTTGTGATACCTTACGTTGAATTTGCCAAGCAGACCAAGGGGGCGCGGCCTTTGATTTTGGATACGTCGGCAATTATCGACGGGCGGATTGCGGATTTGTGTCAGAGTAAGCTGTTCGATGCTCCAGTGGTTGTTCCACGTTTTGTGCTCAATGAGCTGCAGCTTGTAGCGGATTCGGCCGACAAGCTCAAGCGCAACCGTGGCAGACGCGGACTTGATATACTCAACCAGATGCAGTCAAATCCCGCTATTGAGGTGGAGATTGATGATACTATGTACGAAGAGGTTGAGCAGGTCAAGGGCGTTGACCAGAAGTTGGTAATGTTTGCAAGGGCCTGTAACGGGCGATTGTCAACAACAGACTATAACCTCAGCAAGGTTGCGCAAGTTCGTGAGGTTGACGTGGTGAATATCAACGATCTGGCGAATTCACTGAAAGTTATTGCTTTGCCCGGCGAGACGATGGAGGTCAAGATAATAAAGGCCGGTGAAGAGGTCGAGCAGGGTATCGGTTATCTTGATGACGGAACGATGGTCGTCGTCGAAGGCGCCCGCAACAAGATTGGTCGGGATTTGCTTATCAGCATAACCAGCTCGCTTCAGACTTCGGCGGGCAAGATGATTTTCGGTAAGTTCGAGGGCTTTGTGCAAGAGACCGGCAGAAACAATCGACGAAGACCACAGAGAAAACCGGCTGCAACACATACAACCGGGAACAACAGAAACCAATAAGTGCACAAGAGCAGAATTATTTAACCTATAAGCTTGAAATCTTTTTTTTCTGCCCCGGTTTAGATTTCAAAAGACATTTTATAAACATCCCAACAGCCAATACAAGCCCGGCGGCGAACAGCGGCCAATAGAAGTATGATTCGAAATCGGGACCTCTGACATGTGGGCCGGGGGTGCAGAAAGAAACCACTACAATAATCCCTGCAATTATAAAGACCAGCCAATCGGCCAGAGTTACTCTGATGGTTCTTCCGTGAGCATCTCTATAGAGTATTACTGCGGCAAATACGAGCAATGTGATTGAGACAAGGACGGGGTAAAGGACGGCTGAGGCCCAGGTGGTCGGTATTAAAAAGAGTATGTCCCAGTCCATAATTGAAGCGGGCCAG
>DAOUVA010000155.1 GCA_030667885.1 Phycisphaerae bacterium | reverse complement strand
GGCGATTTACAATCGATGCCGATGTCCTACGATAATGTTGTTGGGAAATCAGAGGCGACCTTAACATTGACTTCCAATCGTGACTGGACATTCAAAGGTATCAACACACTAACAATTTGGTTCCGAGGCACTGCGGGTAACGCTGCTGAGAATTTGTACGTTGCACTCAACGATAGCGCTGTGGTCAATCATGATAATCCTAACGCAGCGCAAATAATTTCATGGACCGAATGGAATATCGACCTTCAGGCGTTTGCCGACCAGGGTGTGAACCTTACCAACGTCAATACGATTACCATTGGCCTTGGAAACAGGAGTAATCCTGTCGCTGGCGGTGCAGGTATGATGTACTTTGACGATATTCGTCTCTATTCGCGTTAAACCGGAACCGGCAGCTAAGATTGCATAGTTGATATTGCAGATTTGTATTAACTCGGGGCTTATACTGATTGATTCGGTATAGGCCCCGGTTGTTTATAGCAACATAACAATGACACTATCAAAACAAATCCGTTATAACTTTCCGAGAACTTTTTGGTTGAATGATTAGGGGGGAGTAAGTGAGATTCCGGGGGACCGGCTTGAAGGTTGTTGAAAATCGAAGGAGATTTTGTTATTTTTGTGGAAATTAAAGTTTTGGAGGCATAATCTGAGCATGAGCATATGAGAAATCTCAGTTAAAATAGCTAAATAACAGATTTTCCTCATTGTTTTATAATATTTTTCCCAATAATGGCAATATTTCAGGCTTAGTCAGCGTCTGTATACGTGAAAACCGGTGCCGGAGTAAATAGAAACAGTGGCCAATCAGGGATTATCGGTTTTAAACAAAGGCTTTAAAAAAGACAAACTACCCCAGTATTGTGTATATAGAAGGAGTGATACGAAGGTGAAAGTAGCGAAAACCAGGCATGTCTTTTCAAACAAAACTCTGCAGTGGATTATTACCTGGCTCATATATCTTGCCTTCTTTTTCTTTTTCATTTGGTACCATGACGTCCGGGGAAAGTCATTCTCTTTGTTTACGACGGAAAAATGCACGGCCATAGCGTCGGTTTACTGTCTTGGTCTGGCGCTGTTGCTTGGTCCGCTGTCGCGTTTTAGTTCGGACTTCGACAAGCTGCTGCCTTATCGCAGAACTCTGGGGTTGACGGCGGCGTTCATGACGATTCCCCATGCTCTGCTGGTGCTCTTCTATCTTCCCTTCAAGTTTCCGGAGAAATATTCAGAAGAATACTTTCTCAGTTGGTTTGTCGGCCACTGGTTTACAATCGTTATGGGATTTCTGATTTTCATCCTTTTTATGGTAATAGCCTTATTTTCCTTTAAGAACGGCGTACAAAAACTCGGCAAGCGCAAGTGGATGATTCTTCAGAAGCTCGCCTACATTGTTATGTTCATGATTGTGCTTCACCTGCTGTCTATGGGCAAGATACCGAAAAACTGGATCGTCTGGCTTGAGACTCGTAACTACCCGTTACCGCCCGGCTCCTTCGCTTCTATGAGCTTATGTGTCTCGGTGCTGCTGTTTAAGGTTATAGACCTGTTCGTTCATGGTGACTCATTGGCCGGTCAACCGGCCGGGCAAGAAAATACCGCAACTTCTTTGAATGCTGTAAATGTTTGTTTAACGAAACAAATTGAGCAATAACTGAAACTGAATCTAAAATGAGGAGACATGCAAAATGAAAAATGCCGCACGTACAACTATCGTAGTCAGCACTGTTATCATTGTAATCTCAGCAATCTTGTTTTCAAATGCACTCGGTCAGCGTCCATCAAGGCCGGGGGCAGGCCGGCAGGGTGATTCCCAGCTTGAAAAGCCTACTGTTCCAAAAGATGACAATGAGAAGAAAATACTTGGTGTTCTCGAGAATATACTCAGAAACCAAAGTTATAGAAACGTACCGCCGCAGGATGGGCGGTTTTTGCGCATTATGGCCGAATCAATGAACGCAAAAAATGTCGTTGAGATAGGAACATCTACCGGCTACTCCGGCATCTGGTTCGGCATGGCGCTTCAAAAAACCGGCGGCAAGTTGACGACGTATGAAATCGATGCACAGCGTGCCGCCACCGCCCGTGCTAATTTCAAAAAAGCGGGTATGGCCGGCGTCATAACACTCGTCGAAGGCGATGCCCACGAGGAGGTAAAGAAACTGAAAGACTCAATCGATATTCTCTTTCTCGACGCAGATAAGGAAGGCTATATCGATTATCTCAATAAACTTTTACCGTTGGTCCGTCCCGGCGGTCTTGTAATTGCGCACAACATTAATCCCGGGATGGCTGATCCGAAATATATGGAAGCGATAACAACGAATCCCAGTCTGGAGACCATTGTTCGAAGCGGAATTAGTGTAACGCTTAAAAAAAGATGATAGTGGTTTTAAGATAAACAAAACCGGGCGTGTCTTAAAGCCCTACGCAGTAGAGAAAACGATTTGACCGTAGAAATAGGCAGCCTTTACTGATTGCCGGCGAGCCGTTGAAATCGCTGTCGTCGGACTCAAATTGGTTGTGGGCGAGCTGTTTGAACTGAGGTTTGGCATCAAGTACAAACGTGCCGCTGGTTCGGCTGACGGCGTAGAGTTTACCGTTGGCCAGTATAATGGAGGCATAAAACGGCTTGCCGAAGCCCCGGGCCGAGAGTCGCTCACGGTATGCGAGTTTGCCGGATTTTGCGTCCATACAGGAGGCTATCCCCAGGTCGTTGACCAAATATAAATGGCCGTTGAAAATCACCGGCGAAGGTACATACGAGCTTTCTCCGGAAGACCATAGCACATGCGTTGGTGTTACATCGTCTTTGCCGCCGACACGGATCGCGACACTGCCTTTGGTTCTGAAGCCCCCGAAGGCATAAATGATTCCATTGAAACCAACGATGCTCGGACAAATGTTGCCGTCCGGGTCGATCTTGGCATACCAGTTGAGTTTGCCTGTATCGGGATTTAGTCCCCACACTTCATTCGGCATAGAAATTGTGAGTTCTTTTCGATTTTCTCCTGCGTCTGCCAGAAATGGCGTGCCGTATGTCAGTTCGAGGGCGGCTCCCTGGGCTTTCCAGATTTCCTTGCCGCTTGTTTTATCCAGGGCACGAATGGATTTACTTTCCTCCGAAGCATTCACGATGAGCAGGTTCTTATAGAGGATCGGGCTTGCTGCCGAGCCCCATTTTCGATTGCTGGATTCGGTGCCGACGCCGACCTGCCAGAGCTTTTTGCCCTCTAAATTAAATGAGAGCACACCCGTTTTACCAAAAAAGACATACACGTTCTTGCCGTCCGTTATAGGTGTGCTGCTCGCATAGCCGTGTTCACCGAGATAACCACGATATGGATCTTCCGGGAGCACTGCATCGACAGAGGTGTCCCAGAGTATTTTCCCGTCGCTTCGATTGACACACAGCAGATGGCGCTTGAGGTCCTCCTGACTGCCGGGATTTGAGCGGTTGGTTCCGTAGCCGGAATAGCATGTTACGAAAAGACGGTCTCCAAGAACGATTGGGCTCGATGAGCCAGGGCCGGGCAGCGGCGTTTTCCACTTGAGGTTTTTTGTGTCGCTCCAGGTAAGCGGCAAATTTGTATCGTCGCTGATTCCCATACCTTTAGGGCCCCGAAAGCGCGTCCAATCGGAAGCGTCCAGTGAGTTCGCTACTACTATCACAATTGCTATCGCAAATAACAAACGCTTTTTCATCTCAGTTTTCCTCGTCTATTCCTAATCCGGGATTTACCTTTTGCAATCAATTCCACTTCGTTCTTTAGTCGAGCTATGTGTTATTTCTATATAGCGTCTGGCTTTTTTTGTCCAATAAAAAAAAGCCCCTGCGGTGCGGAGGGAGAGGAAAAAGCGAGATTCCCGCAGGGGCATGAATTGCAAATTTTTTTAACTTTTATACCGTCTATATTTCGGCATTGGCATAATTAGAAGTTTCCTCAACTCAATTAATATTACATAATCCATAATTTGTCTCGTGCTTTCTCATACTCCATCGAAATTACAGCTTGTCGGAAACATTTCGATTGAAGGAAAACTCGACTTCCGCCTTTACCGGCTTGCCATTGACCTCCAACACCGGGTAGGCAAGAAAATTAATCGGACCTGAAACCGGGCCCTGTTCAACCACAAGGTCTCGGCCCCGGCTAAGTTCGATACGGTTTGCCGGATGATGCCCGAAGAAATAAGTCGACAGTTGCGAACATTTGTCACCTTCGCTAATATCCACTGGCCACCACCTGCCTTCCGTATAGAACTCCGCCCAGCAGTGATAACCATCCACGCCACCTGCATTTCTTGCCGAAGGAATCGATGCACCAATAGCAAATCGAGATGGAATACCCACGGACCTTGCGAGAGCGATGAAGTAAGAATGGAAATCCGTACAGTTACCCCTTAGAGAATCACACGCAAATATCGCATCGCCTTTACCCCAACCGGAACCGTATTTTGCATAACGCATTTTCTCTATAACATGATCATAAATAGCACGGGCACGGACAAGGTCATCCGTCTTGCCTTTGACAACTTCCTCTGCAATACTCTGAAACTTAGCATCGCTGGGGACTAGACTTTCGGCCTGGAGATATTGTTCCGGATCGATGTCCTCGCGGTAAACGCCTTTCTCAAGACGCCTGACGTCAAAAACCATCTCAATAGTTTCCCCGCTATCGGCAGGAGTAAGACTTAACATAAGCACCTTGTTGCCATGATCTCGGTCCTGCAATACCTCCTGCTTACCAGGTGCTTTGATCGACTTGATATCAACCGTCTGAAAAACATCTGACGAAGGCAAAGGAATCCACATACGTCCGGCCTCATCGAGCTTAGGAATAACCGCACGATAGAAAAACTCAAACTCATCCTGACCCTCAATAACACCAAGCAATTGCGGTGGAGCATTCTCTGCAGGTCTGCGTTCCCACGTACCGTCACGATTCTGTTTCCAGACATACAGAGGTTTGCCGTTGACCTTGTGGACCGTCGTTTCGGTAACGCTCATCGTGCCTATGTCGCCCCCAAGAAAGAAATCAACGTCGTAAACATTACCATCATCACTGGCAAGATCGACACAGGCAAAATATTCACCGGGACCAAGATTCGCAAGGTACTCGGTATGCACCTTAACAAGCCTAAGATCAAGCTTGTCCCCTTCGTAATCAAGCCGCATATGACCATTACCAAGATGGGTTTGCTCTGCGATATGATTCTCTATGCCTGCTTGAATGTCCTTAGTAAAAACCGGAACCGGAGGAATTGATTGCCCCTGCTCATCAGCTGGTGGTTTATCGCATCCTGAAATCAGAATACAAACTATTAACACTGCTGGGATTGCCTTTAGCCGGTTCATAACAGACCTTTCATCTCTAAACTGCATGACTCAGTCAGGATGATAATATCATTTCGGATGTTCGCCGGTTGGATGTTCCCCTGTCGGATGTTCTTCTGACGGAGTTTCCTCGGTTGGAGTTTCTTCGGTCGGATGTTCACTGGCTGCCTGTTCGCTGGCCGGATGATCCCCGGATGGATGTTCGCTTTCTTTTTTGCAGCCCATCTGGCCAAACGAAACAATTGCCGTAATCAATAATACCACGAATATCTTTTTTAACTTTTCCATCTTTACAGATTCTCCTTTCGTGTTTATTGCTCTCTATTTGCTCAATATAGAGCCTGCCATCTAATTTAGCATACCCAACAATCGAGTTTTGCAATAAGGCATACCATTTCACGGCTCAAAAGAAAAACGCTCTTAAACCTCTTTAACTACGTTAATGATAACCAAAGGTTAGATTCTGTATATCAGGGCAGAGCCTGTTTCTTCTATAGGGAAAAACCCTATACCCACATTAAGCCGGTCGTCTATCTTCAAGAATCCCGCTATCGAATCGTGCTAAGTGGGTCTATTTGGGCCAGGCAAGGAAGAAGGTCTCTCTGCGGAAGTGAGCGCTGACATGACCATCGAGGAAGGCGCAGTTGCCTTTGCCGCCGAGCCTGTTACCGGAGGGAGCATGGTGGAAGCCGGCGATGACATCCCAGAATTGGCCAACACCTTCAGGGCCGGGTTCGACCAGACGAGGATTACCGCCAACCTGGCTAAGCCAGCCCTGAACCATAGAATCATCTCCGGGGACCATGAAAGTGTCGTTCAGTCCTGAGGCATTATAGGCTGTGTCCACACGAGAACTCTCTTCGGTGAATGAGAAAGTTGTAGCCGGATGCTTGACTTCAGAGATATTGACCACTCGCGATTCCCTGACGCTCGAACTCTCACTGCCCACATAAGCATTCATGGTATAGTTGTACCAGGGCTCGTAATTTTGAATGGTTGTCCCGTAAGCCTGGTAGAACTGGTCCTCGGAATTTTGAACTGCCAAACGCTTATAAGTCGGACAAATGAATGCCCTCGCATCGGCAATATATGGAAACAACGAACCACCATATTCCGGATGACTTTTCAGATCAATGTCCCCATTACACCAGCGAAGGTGCAGGTGGTTGCCCCCGACACCTGCTTCCACCGGGAGGCGGTCTAATGTCGAGAAATAACATTTATGCGCATCACAGAACTTGCCTTCATTGTCATCGACATACATCGCTATTGCCAGAGTGTAGTTCTTCAGGTTCCCCCTACACGCCGCTCCCATGGCGAGATCTCTGGCTTTGCTCAAAGCAGGCATTAATATCCCCATAAGTAGCGCAATAATGGCGATAACTACCAGCAACTCTATCAACGTAAAGCCGTTTTTCTCGCGCATAATATATCTCCTAATTCGTCTATTCTTCGATGTTTCAAATCGACAATCTAATGTTAATCTGGCACGTTCGGTTGCTGAATTTATCCATAAAAATTATACCATATCTGGCCATGGTAAAGCAATCCTATTAGCAAGAAAATCAGAGTTCGTTGTTGAAATAGCATCTCACAAAGGTGCTGTTAGGGTTTTGGTAATTTACTTTGCTCCGCATCTGTTGGCGGGTAATCCCTGAAGGTTGACCACATCCCCGCTCTGCCTGCGTCCCACGCCTCCTGGCTGAAAACCTTTTCTTTTTTCATATACGCGGCGTGGCCGTCATAAAAGGCTAAGTTGACGCCCTCGCTGTGACGGTATAATGTTGGGCCGTCGGTGCCGACCTGTTTATAAGGTGTAATCGTGTCCTGGCCGAGAACGTCCCATCCATCTACATAATTGGCGCCCCACCACCAAAGCCACCAGTCATTGCTCTCGGTGAATATGAGCTCTCCGGATGGGCTGGGAACGGTTGTGTTCTTGTGTCCGGCATAGCCGATGCCAAACCAGTCTGAAAAGTACCAGTCTGTCAGGTTGTAGCCGTAACTGAGCCATGAGTCCCACTGGGAATCTGGTCTTTCCTTTATCGAAATCACGTCGCTCGGACAAAGGAATTCCCGTGGTGCATCCCAGCCGGGGTCGGCATCGCCCTTCATTGCCTTATAACCCACCAGGTCTCGAAAGAGATGATTGGCCGGCCAATAGCGATCGTCTCCCAGCGTTCTGTCCATAACCGGAACATACCAGCCGTCTTCATCATCGGCATAAAGTGTGTTGGCCAGCCCCATTGTTTTGAGGTTATTGCTGCAGACGATGCGTTTTCCGTGGTCCTTTGCTCTCATCAGGGCGGGCATGAGTATTGCCATCAATAATGCGACGATAGCAATCACAACTAAAAGCTCTATTAAAGTAAATCCTCTTTGGATTTTCATAATTACACACTAACTTTTATATGAGCTATCCTATTGATATTATATCTTTTAAGGATGCGCAAATCAAAAGAAATGTTCTTCCAGGCCGTGCATTATATTTGTACGCCTACAATCCCAGCCTGTGCTTCTTCAATTTCTTGTCAAACTCTTTTGCCCTGCCCCCGACGTATGTATCCAAACAGGCCCAGTACTTTTTGCTGTGGTTCTTGATTTCCGTATGAACGAGTTCATGCAGAATCACGTAATCCATCAATTCCTGAGTCAATGAGACCAGGTTAATATTCAGGTTGATATTATTCAGGTTTGAGCAGCTTCCCCATCTCGTCTTTTGGTTCCTTATGAAAACCCTGTTGTATTTGAATCCGTGTATGTCTGCCAGTTCGCATAGCCTGTTCCTGAGAATTGTTTTGGCTTTTGTTACAGGCATTTTGGGTTTGTCGCTAAGGGTGGTTTCATGTTCCTTTTCTATCTTTCTCACATAGTCCAGGCTCTGTTTCGCCCAGCTAAGGTTCTTAAGTAAATATTTTCGGGCCTTCTTAAGGGAGGTTCTTGTGGGAAATGCGACCCTGACCGGCTTAAAAGCTCTTATGGATATGGACATTCTTTTGGCTCTTTTGGACTGGGAAAAGACAACTGAGCCGAGCGGCGGGATGTCGAGGATTGTAATGGACATAGGCTAAGGGTAATCTCCTGAATATAAGTTTGGGGCATTTTAACTGAAACAACTTGAAAAATCACCTAATTACAATAAAATTCAATACCAGAAAAAGAAGAATTGATTTTATCTCGGATTTAGGTAAAGGGTAGCTATGGCAAAAATAACTTTCTCTCACGCGGAACTTTTACAAATTCTGATTTCCAATGAGCTTTTACCTAAAAAGATATTGCGTCCGAAGGTTGAAGGTGAAGAAATCCATTTCGTGGTAGAAACAAACCTGCCGCTTTTACAATTTGTTCCTGCTTCGTT
>DAOUVA010000399.1 GCA_030667885.1 Phycisphaerae bacterium | reverse complement strand
GCTTTAACAACATGGCTTCCAATGAAATTGCGCATCGAATACGCGGTGAATGGGGTTGGCTATAATGTTTTGTAAATTTGATGTTTTTTAGATAAATCAATGCCCTCATCTTTTGTTTACTACATTTATTGAAAATACCTCAACTCTTGTGAAGTTTGTAGTTAAGGAATTGCCCAATATATTACAGTCTTATATTTTTGATTGTTCATGCTGGGCAGTTGATATAACAGGCGGATTTTTGTATAATTCAGATAATCAGATATAATGTGTGGAACTACACGATGGAAATAGAACCGATACTTAAAGAATTCAAACGGCAGATATCTGAGCTTTATGGGCATCGGCTGAAAAAAGTTGTGCTCTATGGCTCTTATGCACGAGGTCAGGCCAATGATGAACATTCGGACATCGATCTGGCCGTTGTGCTGGCAGGGGCGGTTGATCCCTGCAAAGAGATCGACCGAATGGCCGATATATTTACAGATTTGAATCTTGAGCATAATGTTCTGATAGCGGTATATCCGGTCTCCGAGAGTAATTTCGATAAAATCGAAAGTCCCTTTCTTATCAATGTCCGTAGGGAAGGTGTAACCGTATGAGCCAGATTGAAGCGCTTATTGCAAAAGCCCGCCATACATTTGAAAGTGCCCGGGGATTTGTAGACCAGGTTGCAGAGTGGCTGAAATCAGATTTGTCGGATGATTGATGGTAATATTATGCCGTGGTATATTGCAGGTTTGCATTTTGAATGCATACAGTGTGGGCGTTGCTGCTCCGGGCCGGGGGAAGGTTACATCTGGGTTACGAAGCCGGAGATTGAGTTCATAGCGGATTTTCTGAAAATGACAACACGTGAGCTGCGCCGAAAGTATCTCAGGCGAATTAGCCTGCGAACAACGATTATCGAACATCATACAACCAAGGATTGTATTTTTCTGCAAAACATAGAAGGCGAAAGAAGATGTATTATTTATCCTGTCCGCCCGAGCCAGTGCAGGACTTGGCCCTTTTGGTCTGACAATCTATCCAAACCTGACGAATGGAATAAAGCGGCGGAAAAATGTCCCGGTATTAACAGAGGCAAAATTTATACCTGCGAAGAAATAGAAAAATTCAAAAGGAACAAAAAATGGTGGCAGGATCCGGGTCAAACAGAGGACTCGACAAAAAAGTAGCTGAAATATACGACTGGCTGGATGCACAAATCCGCGAAAATAATCAACTAACAGGGCAATGCGGCGCTTGTGGTAAATGTTGTGATTTCGACGGCTTCGACCACCGGCTTTTTATTACCGGGCCGGAATTGATGTACCTGACGGCAAATCTCGGCGACGAAAATGTAATGCCGATGACGACAAGCCGATGCCCTTACAACATCGAAGGCAAATGCACAATCTATGAATACCGTTTCGCCGCCTGTAGAATCTTTTGCTGCAGCGCCGATGCGGATTTCCAGAGCGAATTGAGCGAGACGGTTCTCACAAAACTTAAATCCCTTTGCGAGGAGTTCCAAATTCCCTATCGCTACAGCGACCTTGCCTTTGCATTAAACGCCTTTGTGGACGGCTAATATTTATCAATCGGCTGCGGGATGTCGTCCTGCGGGTCACACAGATTGATGTATTGTGCGCCGCCTGAGAGAGTGCCGTACTCTTTGTAATAGCTGTAAAGCTTGGCTATTTTCTGCTCGTCGGTTGATTCCAGATAGCGCTGCCACTCGCCTACCTTAGCCCCCCACATAATTTTGGTATCATCATTTGCGTATAGAATGATATGTGGAAGCTTGCGGTTTTTCAGGCCGTTATAATTACTCACGTCGAGCCTGTTGATTTCGCCGAGTAATGGTTTTTGAGTTGTTTCAATTCTGTCGCGTCGTTCGAGCCGGTCTAACAGAGTTATAGCCGCCGCGAGGTCATCGCCTTCCAAGGCCTCGCCCAACGGCGGTATTTTTCTCACCGCCGACAATCCCGTTATCTCAACTATCGGAATGCCCGGCATTTCCACAAAATCGAGCACCACCTGTTCGGCATCCACGTAAAAGCTGCGCCTTCCCGCCTTAATCAGCCCCATTGGTCTTCGCCATCGCCCTTCGATGAGCAGGGCACTGTGTGTGGTCCGCACTTTTACATCATCCATCCACGCACACTGTCTGTCAATATTCTGCTGCACCAGGCCGGCGGCATTTTCATCGATTCTTAAATCCTCTAAATCACCCGCCGCATCCAGAGCCTTTTGCTTTAGTTCGCTGTTCACCCAGGCCGGGACATCCACTAATTCCAGCACAATCGGACCTTCCATGGGGGGGGTGGTTTCTTTTCTATATCTATCTAAATATATCAGACCAATGGCTGTTCCGCCCAAAATACAGACCATAAATGAAATCTTAAAAGAGCTTATCAAACTTGCGATGAGCCGGATGCGTTGTTTTGTCTTCTTCCTTTTTGAGGTGCCGGACTTCAATGATATTCGTTTAGACTTGCTTTTTGTACTTTTCCTTTTGGCCGCCATAATATCGTATCGCGCTTAATGCCTGACAAGTGGAAAATGCGCGCCCTCGACGATTTTCGAGCACAAATCGCTCATCGTTAATCCCGACTTCGCCGCTGCCTTGGGCAAAAGTGAATGTGTTGTAAAACCCGGAATAGTATTAACCTCCAGAGCGTAGGCGATTGGCTCATCACTCAGGATAAAATCAACCCTTGCGAATTGCCGACAGCCAAGCGCACGGAAACAGTCCATCGCATCCTGTTCGATTTGAGTTATCAGAGCGGGCTGGTTTATCGTATCGAACAGGTACTCCGTTTGCTCGTCAATATATTTTGCCTGATAGTCATAAAAGCCGGTTTTGCTTCGAATCTCGATAATTGGAAGCGTCTGCTCTTCTAATATTCCGACTGTTATTTCTTTGCCCGGGATGAATTGTTCAATCATGCAATCGCCGAACTCTTTTAGGGTCTGCTCTGCGGTGCTGATAACTTCCTGCACGTCGGTAACAATTCTGACACCCACACTGCTGCCTTCTCTTATGGGCTTAACGACATATACATCGGCAAGTAACTTCAGTTGCTTTTCAAGCTGCCTGATATCAGAGTCTGCGTTAAACTCAATCGCCGCTGGTGTAGCCAGTCCCGCTTCGGCAAAGAGTTTTTTGCTCGCCATTTTATCAAATGCCAGTTTGCTTTCGGCCGGCCCGCTTCCGGAATAGATAAGAGACTTGTCCTGTAGTATTTGCTGGAGCCGGCCGTCTTCGCCGAATTTGCCGTGCAGCGCAGGAAAGAACACATCGATGCTGTTATCTTCCAATATATCAAGATTATCCGGTTGAATGTCTGCTGTAACCACATCAAAGCCGCCGGCTATTAACGCCTGCGAAATACAATGCCCGCTTTGAATACTTATATCCCGTTCGGATCCGATTCCACCGGTCAGGACAGCTATTTTTAATTTGCCGTTCACTGTTCTTTGTGGTTCCTTAATCCCATATCTCGACTTCAAGCTCCAGTTCTGTATCGAACTGTTCTTTGACCTTCTGTTGAATGGCCTCTATAAGTCTCATGACGTCGCTGCTTGTGCATTCTTTTTCGGCGATTATGAAATTCGCGTGCTTTTCACTGACCACGGCCCCGCCGATCCGAAGTCCTTTGAGGCCGGCCCTGTCTATTAACGCGCCCGCCGAACCACCTTGCGGGTTCCTGAAAATGCAGCCGGAATTTTTCGTGTTTAGCGGCTGATTATTCTTTTTATAAATCCATATTTCTTTGACCGTCCGCATGATTTGCTCTGAGTCGGACTCATTAAGTTTCAGCCGGGCGCTTAGAATGAATTTTGCCGTGATATTTGTTCGGCGGTAGTCGAATACAAGCTCCGGTTTGCTCTTTTCAAAAACGTTACCGTCGCTGTCCATTAGTGTGACGGTTTCCACTGAGGACCCAAAATCTCCGAAGTTGCCGCCGGCATTCATTTTCACGGCCCCGCCGACGGAGCCGGGTATTCCTGTCAGGGCCTCGATGCCCGACAGTCCTTTTTTCACACACGTTAAAACCAGCTTGCTTAATTCCGCTCCCGCCCAGGCGGTAACCTCTTCGCCGTCGAATTCTATCTGTGCGAACTGCTCTGCCTCCAGCTTTATCACTGCTCCTCGCAGCCCTTCGTCACTGATCAGCAGATTAGAGCCGAAACCCATTGCGTAAATCCTGATATTGTTTTTATTGCATCGGCGGACAACTTCTGTTAACTGCCTGACTGTTTTCGGCCTGATAAAATAATCCGCCGTTCCCCCGAGTCCGTACCACGTCCGCTTTGCTAACGGATAATCGGTCTCAACTATTTCTTCCAACCCGTTGAATATATTCATCTGCTACTTTCCAAATATCACCTGCACCCATAGTTACTACAACATCGCCGTCGGCGGCATTGGTCTGTAAGTAATCACAAATGGCCCCAAAGCCATCGATAAATAACGCCTCATTTCCGTTTGCCTGTATCCTTTCGGCAAGTATCTGGGCGTTAATTTCTTTTTTGGCCGACAGCGAATCCCGGACGAAATAAATCTCCGGCACAATTGTTATATCGGCAAGCTTAAAGCTTTCCGCGAAATCATCAAGCAAAAATCTTGTTCTACTGTATTGGTGCGGCTGAAAAATACACCAGATTCGTCTCGGTCGATACTTCTGCCTTATTGCCTGCAGCGATGCCCTTATTTCTGTTGGATGATGGGCATAGTCGTAAAGAACCGTAATTTGGCCGAACTGC
>DAOUVA010000383.1 GCA_030667885.1 Phycisphaerae bacterium | reverse complement strand
TCTGGCAGCATCTTGGCGAGCTTTTGTCTCATTGACCTCCTCGCATGTCTGTGCCAACTTAGAAAGCAATGAATCCCTCTCTGTATGCAAGTTTTCGAGCTGCAATGTAAGCTGGGTTTGGGCTTGTTCAGCCTGGCTTTTTGTTTTTTCCAACTGTCGCCTGGCCTCAGCAAGGTCGCCTTCCAATGCTGCGACGCGATCTTTCGCCACACTTACCCGTGCTGCTGCCTCCTCTGCTTTACGCAATGCCTGTTCCAGATCAGAAATAAGAGATTTGTTCTCCGTTTGCTGTGCCTGGAGCTGTGAAACAAATTGAGATTGTGCTTTTCCAACTTGATTTTGTGCCTGGGTCAACTGGTCACGGGCTTCAGCAAGATCAGACTTCAGTGCAGCCACCCTGTCCTTCAAGGCATCTTGGCTAACCATTGTTTTCCTGGGTTTCGGTTTGATGGCAAATATTTCAGGTGTAGATTCAGTACGTTCGTCTGTAACAAATTCAGAAGGCTCAATAGGCCGAGTAAGTATATGTCCTGCCGCTGCCAGACTGCCACCCATAAACCCCGTAATTTTCTTGCCTGCAAACGCTACTGTTCCAACACAGGTTCCGGCACCTCTGAATACCTCCCCAATGATTCCCAATCGCTTTACTCCAACATTTTCCATTATTCTTATCTTTCTTTAGATCGAATGCTCAAATTTGCCCATCCATATACTCAACCGGTATATCTTCACCAACCGGTACAAGTTCTATGGTGACTTGCGGCCCGTATACATTAATCAAAAGAAAATGCCGTATACCCGAATCCAAAAGTCCATCGGAAAAACTACCCGATGTAAGATACCGGACACCATTGTTCGTAATGTCAACAAAACCGTGATAATGGCCTTGCAGGACGAAATCTACTTCATATTTCTCAAAAAGAGCTATGAGTTGCTGTTTTTCCAGTGTTTCGGGAAATTCGTAGCTGCCGTATGAGTTGCCGTATATAGGCATGTGACTTATCACGAAAAGAAGTGGCTGTTTATTGGTCTTGAGTTGCTCCTGAATCCATTCCATCTGGTCGGGGCCTATTCTGCCGCTGGCGGTATCGATTACGATAAATCTTGCATTGCCGCCACAGAAGGAATACACCGAAGGCCCCAGGAACTTCCAGTAATACGCCCAGCCACTGTTACAAATGTCATGATTTCCAATTGCCGGGTACCACGGTACAGTCAAAGCATCACAATGCTCGATAAAATTGCTGTATTCGCCCTCTTCACCAAGGTATGTCAGGTCTCCACCAAATATAACAAATCTTATTTGTTTTAGTTTTATCGCTTTGTCAAGGTCATCAAAGCGGCCGTCACCTTTTGAATACATATGCGGATCGCCGCAAAATGCGAACGAATAAACATAGGTACCTTTTACCGCATCCTTATATGGTGATTTTATCGAGTTAGACAGGCCGAACCTTTGATCAACTGTTACTTCTTCTGTATCTGCGTGGCTCAACAGAAAGTAACACAGGGGTATAAGTATCAGAATGATCGGTGGCCTTATGAGCAAGGCCAAAAGGATTTTATTCCGTAATTTCTTTTTTTCTTCTTTCTTTTTTTCTTTTGTCATGAGTTCTTCTTCACCTCCGCCGGCCTGGTATATTCCCTATAGGAAAGATACAGTATCAAAAGTATCAACAGCCCTATGAATAATACAGTATCATTGGTTGACCCGCCTGGCGGCACTTCCGTAGGCCTGTTCATACCGGTGCTACTACTGCTGGTACCGCCTGATTCACTAACTGTCCCACCTGTATTTTCATCTCCAGGAACGGTTGTCGGCCTGTTGCCTGTATCAGTTGTAAGCACGACATCATCTTGGGCAAATTTTCCGCCCTTTGGTCCTTCTTCATCCTCCTCATCGTCATCATCGGTAAACGGTATTCCGCCGGTAAGCACACCAACCATTCTTTGCCTTAAGGTTTGAGTTTGAGTCGCTGTAGTATCGACAGTGGCAACAATACCGGATGAATCCAGCGGCACGTAGCGTACCGAGCCCCGGCTATAAACATCTAAAAGAGCAATATTATCATTATCATCCGACAATGCACTAAAAAATTCATCCATACTGGTTACCGGGGTCTGGGCAATCCCTGTGATTACATCTCCTGGTTGTAGGCCAGCCTCATCTGCGGTACCACCCGGTATTACCGAGAGAATCGCGACACCATCTATGTCAGCCGGTATATTAAGCGAATTCCGCAATGCCGAACTGATATCTGAAAGCGATATGCCCCAATCACTGTCTGCCGAGTCGGTATCGTCAGCTGTTGTGATGCTATCAGGCAACGCCGCAAGCTGGGCATAGGTTATATCCTTTTGGCCGGCCCTTACATAAGTGATTCTTACCTTGTCGCCGGGATTGTATGCCGCCAACAACCGCCTGAACCCGTCAATATCCTCTATCGCATCACCGTCCAAAGATAGTATCGCATCACTTCTTTGAAGACCGGCCGCTTGAGCAGGCGAATCATCAACAACTCCGTTTACAAGCACACCGCAGTCACTCGGCAGTGACAACTGCTCGGCAATAATGGAATTGACCGAAAGTACCTCTACACCAAAAAAAACAGAAGGCGAAACAGAAACCTCTTCGACTTGGTCAATAACCCCAGTGATCTGCACAAGTGCGGTTTGGATAACATCAGTTGTCGTATCCGTAGTATCATCTGAGCCTGATCTCAATCTGTTTGGTGCTGATTCAAACAGAAAATACACACCCAACATAAGTATTATGCCGAACAGAAAGGCCCATAGGATACTTAGTTTACCCTTTATTTTTTTCTTTTCCACAGCCTGAACACCTCACTTATTTATATAATTTTAACCTCAGCCATCGATTGCCTTTAACAACAACGGCCTGGCCTTGTTTATTGGTATGGCAAAACTGACGCCTGAAAAATATCCCGATGGAGACGCGATGGCGGTATTAATACCAACGATTTCGCCGGCACCATTTATCAAAGCACCGCCGGCACTACCGCGGTTTATTGCCGCATCCGTCTGGAAAATATCCTTGTAAACAGTATCACCAATAACGACACTTCGCTTGTTATCACTGATAATGCCCTCGGTTACTGTATGCTCGAAACCAAACGGCGAACCGATAGCAAGAACCGTATCGGTTATCTTGACCATATCAGAGTTCGCCAATTTTGCCGCCGGCAAAGATCTGTCCGATTCTATCTTTAAAACAGCCAGGTCGGTTGTAACATCGATATCAACCACATTGGCTTTATATACCTGGCGAACAGAACTGGAACTGAATACAGTCACGTTGACGGACGGGTAGTCTTTAATTAAGTGATAGCAGGTAAGAATATAGCCTCGTGCATCAATGATAATACCTGAACCAAGAGTTTCTTCGTTTGTCTGCAGGGCAGCCGATGACGGCATATCAAAACTCAAAGCGGACCCACCCCTTCTATTTGCCGAACCAACATCAGCCGGAGCTATGTCAATATTGACAACAGCCCGTTTAACAGCCATCACCGCATCGGTAAGGTCGTCATCCGAACACGCAACAAGTTGTAGGTCTGAAGCCGTAAGCGTAATGTTATCGCTGCTGGTTGCACCCTGCACAGTGCTGGTCGTCTGGGTTCTTACCCGCAACTCGATGCCGAAAAAAAGTAACTGGCACAGTATCATGACAATGAATCCAACAACCAATACGACCATGACTACATTAATCGATGATCGTTTCTTTGTATTTCTAAGTTTTTCGAGTTTACTTTCAGCCACTAAAATATCTCCGCATCTTCTTCTTTTTCTTTCGTTTTACTCTTTGAGGTCGGCGGCCCGCCGCCGCCATGTTCTTCATCATCATCGAGAATTGTTGCCGATGAACCAAGTCGACCGTCAGCATATATATCGAGAGCCTGCTGAACGGTGCCGACAATGCCGTCATATACCTTAACTTTCAGGCTCTGCAGAGATTTAAGAGCGGACGCACTTATGTTATTGCAAATAACAACGGCACCACCTTCAGATACTATGAACTGAGCGATCTCGGCACCGGTTGCTCTTTTGTCCCTGTAATATGGGTTCGGCACAACGTCATACGTTCCCAGGCCAAACATCATGAAATAACGGGCCTCATCCAGAAGTGTCGCGACATTGGATTTGAGCGACCTTCCATCCGACGGAATAACCAACTTTCGCGAACTCGAAGAGACCGGAACAATACTCGATGTCCCGGCGACGGTCGTCGCAGCAACTGTTGTGCCCGCTGTCGGTAGCACACTGCTGCCGGTTGTATCGCCGCTTGCGCCTCCAGGCGTTTCATTGACTAATCGAGAACCGCAGACAGGACAATTAAGCGAAGAACATGGTACCGATATAGGATGCGTTACGGTTACGTTGCACATTGGACACACACATAAATCTGAGCGGCCGCTCTGGGATGCCCCCGAACTGGCCTGACCGCCACCCTGAGCAGGGCCATCTACGCCTGTATCGGCTGCTCCACCCATACTCATATCCTCCGGCGGTCCACCGGCTACCGGAATAAGTGCAACTGAAGTTACCGGACTGCCTGCTGTAGACATAAGCGATACCTGTACAGACTGACCTAAAGGCGGCATACCGTCAGGCTGGCTCGATATCGGTACTAAGTAAAACGCCTGCTGAACAGGCTGGCCACCGGTTTGTATTGTGCCTCCAGCCGTATCACCGCCAGGGGCGGCATTAACCAGACGGGAACCACATATAGGACAACTAAGTTGCGAGCACGGAACACCTATCGGATGTATTACCATCGTGCCGTCCACGGGACATATACACATCGTTGAACGAGCACTCTGCGATGAGCTTCCAACATCCGTCGGTGCGCTGCCGGTATCAGTCGGAGCACTACCCGTATCCGCT
>DAOUVA010000212.1 GCA_030667885.1 Phycisphaerae bacterium | reverse complement strand
TCAATCGAATCATAATATAACCGACGAAAACCTGCTACTTTACCCTGAGCTGTCAATCGCATTTTTTCTCGTTTTTCCGACAGGTCCGGCTCGACATTAACCGCCACCAAGTCGGCCTGAATTTCAGCCAGCAGTTTTTGGAGCAGCCGGCTGTCAATTTGAGCGGCAAACTGAGCATTGGAAATAACAAGCCAAAATCTTTGCTTAGCCTTTTGCAGGAACTCCGGACAAATTGGCACATTTTCAGCATAAATCACCGTCTTTAACCTGGGCGAATTAGATTCAATGTTCCATTCTTCGGGGATGGCGCAAAAGATTTTTCCGTTGCGGCTCCAACGCAAGCATCTGCTTAAACCATCGAGAACAACACCGGTAACAAGCTCGTTGGCCAGAGCAAATCGAAGTAAACTATCACTTCTGCCTGCGGTGCACGAAACGGGCGGATTTATTTTGTGTGCGATAATCAGGTTCATTTGCGGAGTAAGAACCAATATCCTGTGAATAATAATCTAATCTTCGACTTGCTGATTCAACTAAGCAGTTGTGGAATTGTCCGGATTGTCTTCTATGCTTTGCATATCGACAAATGGCGTTTTTTTTCTTCGCCTGATACCACCTTTTGATTTGGCATTTTGTGAATACCGTTTCAAGTCATTTTGAAAATAACTGTACTCAGACTGAACGTTACTCAATACGGTGCCCAGTACTTTTACATTTATTTGGGTTAGCCGATCCTTAGCTTCTTTAAGATCCGGCGCAGTAGTATGGCCGGCATAGCTAACTAAAATAACCGCATCTCCAAGCGTGGCCCATATGAGTGCATCAGGAAAAGCCAGGATCGAAGTAGTATCTATAATCACATGATCGTAATATTGGCTGAGCATATCTATGCACTGGCGTGTCCCAGGAGAAGCTAATAGCTCGTAACCATTGATTATACTTTGTGAATCGGTAATCAGCACATCAAGACCAGTCGAAAGTATAGTATAAACTGCATTGTCAAATTCTTCTCCTAACAGCACATCCTGCAGCCCACATCTTGAACCTTCAGGGATACCCAGCATATTCGCAACGTCAGGCTTTCTTAAGTCGCCGTCAATAAGCAAAACCTTTTTTCCAGACCTGGACATACTTGTTGCCAGATTAACAGAAAAAGTGGTCTTGCCCTCCCGCATTCCCGGGCTTGTAACTACCAATTTCCGTGGTATTCCTTCGTTATTTATCAATCCTAAATTGGCACGAATAGTTTGGTAGTCACCGGCTATCTGTTCAGGAAGAAGATATGGTTTGATATTGTGAGAACTTGTAGTAGTGCCTATTATTCTAAGACCAATCAGTTTACTCACATCATCAGGTGTTTGCAAACGCAAGTCCCATTTATTTATCAGGATAGCCAACAGCATTCCACAAGCCAGTGCTCCGAATATAAGGGCCATTATGTATTTGACCCGCTTATCAATAACAGGACCAATTTCTGCCATGTAATCAACTATCCTCGCGGGGAGTTTTTCTTCCATTTCCAATTCCTGTATGCGCCGAGAAAATTTGTCATACATTTCTTTGGCCCGGTCAAATTCATACTGCCAATCCTCAATATCCAGTTGATTACGGCCGACTGTGAGCATTTCAATATCTGCATCTTCCAGTTCTTCCTTTAAACGCTCTCTATACATTATGGTCTGAGCCAGCTCTGTCTTTGCAGCACGCAGCTTTACATTGCTGGCGCTAATGGCATCTTTCTTAACTATAACTTCGAACTCTTTTTCTACTTCCTCACGTTCATCTTTAAGGCGTAATTGAAATACATCTATAAGCTCCTGTTTTTGTTGAAGAACCGGATTTTCAACTGATAGATTTTGTTGTGCCATAATCAGGTCACGCTCCAGTTGAATAATAGTTCGGGTCAATTCCTGGACTGCCGGATTGGAACTTATATACTCGTTTCGAATTCTTATCATTTCTTCAGGCTCTATACCATGTTCTGGATGTTCCTCAAGTAACTTCTTTTGAGTTTCGAGATTAATTATGCGTGAATCCAATCTGGTGAGTTCGGCGTACAAAAAGGGGATACGTTGACTTTGCAGTATATCATTCACGTCGGCAGGGGTAGTGGTTCCATACTTCTGTGCCTCTTTACGGATAAGACCCTTATAATGTTCCATTTCTTTGAGCCACTTGGCTTGTTCAAGTAGTAGAAATTTCAGATCAGCGCCCTGTTTTTGATCTGATTTGTTGACTTCGACAGCCATATAGGCAGTTATAAAAGCATCCACAATGTTTTGAGCTTCTTTCGGCTTTGAGCTTTTCATAGTTATTCTTATTAGTTCAGAACCTTTAAGCGGAGCGACTGTGATATCTCCATTAGATATTGCTTGTTTTAACATTGCGGCAGGGTCAGCACTTTTCCTGGTGTTCATTATTTTTTGTTTAATTTTCATGACAGGATTAGTTGGTTCGCCCTTAAAGAATGAAAGATTTTTCTCTGCCAGCTTATCTGCTGCTCTGTGCACAATCTGATTATTGGTGATTAGTATTGCCTGAGTGTTCATATAGTTTTGATAATTTGATATACCTCCTTTGTCACCTTCGCCTGTTAAGATGTTTTCAAGAATAGGCTCAACTTTTATATCACCATAGACAGTGTAAAGAGGCTCAACCAGAAACCATACTGCCGGGATTCCAATCGCACATATTAAAATGAATACCAGGAACACGATAGGCCAGCGCCGCAGTATGCCTTGAATTATATTTGATGTATTTTCAGCATAGGGTTCAGATTGAGATTCAAAGCCAACGACGTTTTGTTCAATCACCTGGTCATTGTCATGATATCTTATTAAATCATTCATTTTTTTTACCTCTATCTGTGATTTGTAATATTAAGCAGATTTCGAGCACTATTTTTTGCTATGTTTTGTGAAATGGCCCGCCATAAGCAGGTTCCATGAGTATTTTTATTGCCTCTGGGATTTTTCGCCCGTTTGCCGTGTGATTATTATAGCTTCTTCTTCATCTGGAAGTGTGGTAAGTTTTTTCAAAAGCCAAAGCTCAGCGACCATCGCCGCGAGTGCTAATGGCATCATTGCATATCCGCCAAAATCGTGGAATAACTTTTCCCAATACTCCCCTTCGAGTATTGTGAAAAATACTGCTGTGATTGCCAATCGAATGGTGTTACATAACAAAGCAATAGGCAGGCTCGAAATCAGAACCACCAATTTTTCCCACCACTCTCTTTTGACGAGCAGGACAACCAGACCGTTAATGACAAAAAAGGCTGTGATCATTCTCAGGCCGTTGCAGGCTTCAGCTACTGCAACCTTTATACCACCGATATCAATAACGTTGCCTTCCTGTATAATCTCGTAGCCTACCATCTCCAGACAAAATACGGCTGATGAAGTTGCCCATTGTTGTAAAGGTAACGTAACAGCGGTCTGAACACGATTGGGCCATGGAAGCATCAGACATAGAAATAACAATACTGTAGATACCTTTCGGAGAAGCTGCCAACCGAACAGAAGCAATACCAATGCAGCGATAGTCAAAATTATGGATAATCTTTCTGCTGAGCTGTACATATATAACAGTCCTAAAACTCTGACGACCTGAGCAGCTATAAAGGCAAACAGACCCCAAACAGAAGGTCTGATTCGGCACTGAGCGATTGTCATACGCCTCGACCACAGGATATAGACAGCCAGAAAAGGAACTAAAAGGCCGCTGGAGTATTCATCACTTCTATGCCAAAGATTCCAAAGGTCCGCAAGGCCGGCCTTATAACACCAGAGAAAGGCTATTAGAACCAGACCTCCCGCAAGCCAAGGAACAAATCTTGTTTTGCGAGATTGTATCCAATTTGGTAATTTTTCATTTATTTTACTAAACAGTGGTTGTAATTCATGCTGCATTTTACCTGCGTTATTGTGTTTAACTTTTAAGGCCTGGTTAGCTAAATGTTCAAGTATTCCCTTCTGCTTAAATGGTATTGATTTTTCCTCTTCAACGGTATTTGCTAGCAAAGCTGTATTGTGATCGAGTACACATCGTCGGATCTGGCAGTTCGAGCCTACCTGTACACCATCCCACAGCACGCTGTTTACCACAACACTATCGGCGCCGACAGTAACATTCATTCCGATTATGGCCGGCCCAAGAACGACCGCCCCACTTGAGATATGAGCACCATTCATAACAACAGTCGGGCCGCAAATTCTCGCTTCCGGTTCAACCTTAGCATTTGCTGATATCCACACAGCTTGCGAATCGTCACCCTTGCAGGCTTTCAAGTCCGAATTAAGCTTTGGCCTGCCTCTCAGATAATTGGCAATGCCGAATAGATATCCCTGCCGATCTCGAAAATTACCGGCGTGATTTGGCAATGTTGCTGCGTGAATAGTTTTGCCTGCACGGAGCATTTCAGGAATTAAGCCTTCCTTAATGTCGAAGTAACCTGCTATGGGGATGTGTTTAAGGATACTGGTTTCACAAACATAAATCCCTGCCGGTTCGCCCTGTAATTTACCGTTTTTATTTACAGGATTAAACATCACAGTCAAATCGGACTGACCGTCGCGATGGGCCTTTATCAATACATCAATTACCGGAGGACATATTATACCGGCAGAAAATACAAGATATAAAGCATCTGTTTCATCGCCGGCAGCATCACGAATACAACCTGCAGTGCCGGCCGGCAGTGGTTCATCCAAATACTTCATATCCAAACGGTTATCAGGATGGATCAATTTTGCAAGCAGTGAGCCGTTACCATTAGAACAGATTGTTGCCTGCCTTATACCCTGATCGGCTAAAGAAGATAATAGACGTTCCAATACGGGTTTTCCCAATACCGGCCACAAGGCGGTTGGCAGCTTTGATGTTAATGGACATCTTCCAAAATCACGACTGCCAACAAGTATGATAACTTTGATTAGCTGCTTTCTACCCACTTATTTTATCCGGTTTTAGTCCTGTAAACTGTTCAGAAAACGAAAAATTCTATCGGCTATTGGTTTAGGATTAACTTTTCTTTCCCTTGGAGTGAAATTTTTCAACTTGCGAATGCCTTCCGGTAAATCCTTGGCATCATACGCAACCAGTAAGTGGCCAAACTCCTCAAAGAAAGTTTTACTAATATTTTCAGTGTAGTGCTTGCCAGCATGAACCAGAATCGACTTAATCTCTGGAATTTTTTTGCAGGCTCTTAAAATACTTGCTATCTTAATAATATTGGGCCTTGCTCCGACAACATGAACTATATTTATTGATTTTTTCATTTGAGATTTAATACTAAATGTCGAAAATAGTTATTTGTTCTGCTTTTTGGTTTTGGAGGTGGTCATATATGTTGATTTGTGGATTAATTTACCAAACCTGGCTCGCAAGATAGCTTCGAAACTTAGTTTTATGAATATTATGCTTGTGAACAGGTATCTCCTCCACATCCTTCGTGGTTCCTGGATAAGTCTGTATAGCCATTCCAAACCACTTTTCTGCATCCAAATTGGGGCACGTTTAGTAGCACCAGCAAGAATATCAAAACTGCCCCCGACACCATGACATATTGGTGCGTCTATAACTTTTTGCCAATTTTTAAGAAAATTTTCCTTCTTGGGTGAGCTAATTCCCACGAAAAGAATATCAGCGCGGCTGTCTTTTATATTCTTTGCGACATCTTGTTCTTCGTCTTTATCAAAATATCCATCCCTATACCCAGCAATAGGGATACCAGGGCAGTCTTTTTGTATGGTTTTTATCATTGTCTGCAAAACTTCGGGTTTGGCACCCAAGAAGTAAACACGGTAGTGCTTTTTGTTTGCTTCTTTTAGAAGCTTATACATAATGTCAATTCCTGCCACCCTTTCAGGCAAAGGGTTTCCTATCATTCGTGAAAGCCATATAATTGGCAAGCCATCAGCCAATACAATGTCAGCTTCTGTTAAGCTTCTATGCAACTCATCATTTTTACGGGAGTTGACAAGTTTTGCTACATTGATTACTCCTAAAAGCAGTGAATCTTTCTTGGAGATATGTTCTCCGCAAATATTTATTAATTCATCCATGGTCAGTGCATGGATTTTGATTCCAAACAAGTTAATCGCTTGATAATTTGTGGATATATTAGCTTGCATTAATTCACCTTTAATCTGACCGATTAGCTATATCTAACTGCCTTAGATGCATCATTCTTATGGATGAAAAGGCTAAGGTTCACGCTTTTTATTGAAAACAATACATTGCTATGGAGTATTGGAATCCCTAATATTGCAGTAGGAGAATAAATAAATGTGCCGGTAAAATATACTTACTTTTTTGTTACCATTTTCCCATTCGCCTTTGAATCGGCCTCCAGAGAATTTGAGGCCAGTATATAGGATTAACAAAAAAGACTTTTTTCAAAAGCTCGAAATACAATTTACACCTTGCACTTTTATCCTGAGATATAACATCTGATTTATATTGCTTTGTATAGCTATCGTCTGGTATTTTAGGTACCAAAATATCACACCTGCGCTTTATTTCTTCCTTAAGCCTTTCTCTGCTGTCCCCCGTAGCAATCTGAGGACGATGCTCATTGTCCTTTTCTATTGGGATATACTCCCAATGAATTATTTCTTTTCCCGATATTGTTATGCTTAGTATAAGTGACCATTTTGTGGAGCTAAGGAAGGAATCAAATATAAAGTTGCCCAAACTGTAAGCTACAAATCCGCCATTGATGTTTTCAATGCCCTGTACTACATGGGGATGGTGTCCAATAATTAACTTGGCCCCCATTTCGGTCATCACCTTCGCTATTTGTTTTTGCCGGATGCCGGGACGATCCATAAATTCGTCACCCCAGTGGATAGAAATACAAACAATTTTACCATTGCTATTTAGGTCCTTTATCGCCTCAAGAATTGTCTCAAGCTCGGCCCCGCCGCTAAATGCATACTTTTCCCGGCGTAAACATATACCTATAAATGCTAATACGTTGTTGCCGCATCTTATTTCTTCAATTTGCAGCTCATTTTGAAAAAGCTTCTTTTTACCTGCTCCTATTGTAATTATACCTGCTTGCTGAAGATTGTGAACGGTGTCAATCGCCGTATCAATGCCATGTTCTAATATGTGATTGTTTGCAACATTCGCCACAGTCAATCCCCAATCGGCTAAGTAGCCTGCTGATTCTGCCCGCCCATGCATATGAAGACTGCGCAGTACATATTTTTTTCTGTGCTTGTCGGATAAAGGGCTTTCCATGTTACCCAACACGACATCGTGTTCGGAAAGAATATCGACAATTTCAGAGGGCAGAAACCTGCTGCCGTATTTGTCCAGTGAAGAAGCC
>DAOUVA010000085.1 GCA_030667885.1 Phycisphaerae bacterium | reverse complement strand
TGGTCGGAAAGGCATGTTGGCTCTTCGGTTTCAGACTTTCATGTGGTTTCTGTGCCGAACACGTATTACTAAGGAAACACATGGCCAAAACGCTAAATACCCATATCGTAAAATTTGTTTTCATGGTTCCACCTTTGTATTGTTGTCCTCAATAGAATCTCAAAGCTACAATACTTAGAGAATACCAGAAACCTACAGCATCTGCAACTTTAGACCTATCGACTCGACTTGGACCAGTCCCACAAGCCTACAGGTCATTTACCAGCAGAGTCCTTATCAAACTCATGCGCTCCAATGTCATATTTGCCGTTCCTTGGAATCGGTGTACCGTAGAAATCGCGCGGGCCTACATCCATTCCAAAGGCCGATTCTATACCCAAACCCCGGTCAATAATCACCGACGATCTTTTCAGATTGTAAGCGTTTAGAGTATCGAGACGGCATGGGTCGCCGACGGTTGCTCCCTGTCCGGGGTTTGTCAGCTTTGGATCAACCTCAAAACCAACATCGACGACGCCGATCTGCTCCTGACCAGTCACTACGCGCCACTCGTTCAAGCTCGTATACATCGTATCACCCCATTTGATCTGTATGTCACCATCGTAATTCCAGTAACAGTTACCCTTGAAACTCCACTGGCTTGAAGGATCAGATATATCGACAAGTTTCTTCCCGGCCACACCTACAATTATGTTATTATACACCTCCGTATCATAAACATAGCTTGCCCCCTCAACATCCGGCAGATCTCCAATTGCTGCCCCTCTTGTAGCGGCTGAAACATAAACCGTGTTATTGTATATCTTCGTATTCCGGATTCCACCCGACGAATTTGTTGACCACAGATTTATACCTCCATATCGATTTCTAATCCCGTCATTCTCACTTATGTTATACCGAACCACATTATTCTTAAATTCCCTTGCGTTCGTATATTGATAGATGCCGTAACCGGCCCCGTGGTTGCCGTGTGAATAGTTATATTGCATAATGCAGTTCATACATCCACCATCGAGATCAAATCCGCCGCCGTCCGCCTTGTTGCCGGTCTTATTGTCGTACGACTCACAGAACTGAATCACGACGTTGTTCGAGTCCCACGCCCAGATACCAATGGGTCCGCCACTGTCAGGGTCATCGGAAAACTCACCATTGTTATATGCTGTGCAATACTCAATTATAGCGCCGTCTACGCTTGAGAGCATGATACCGTTCCCACTATGTCCTCGCTTGCCTGAGATTCCTCTGTTGTTGTACACACGGCATTTGCCGACATAGATACCCTTGTGTCCCCAGTCACTTGGGGGCTTTGGTCCACCAGATGATATTCCTTTGTCGCCGTTGTCATGAACCTGAGCATTTGTAATCCTAACGTCCCTGAAGCCACTGTGGCCTCGTTTATCGGCGTGTATACCAATCCCTTCCCAGCGGTAGCTGCTCACGTCGACATTGTCGATACGGATGTGTTCAGGCTTTTCAGTGTCAAGGTCCGTGAAGAAATTGATACCAATAAATCTTCCATCCACATTGGCGCCGGCACCGGTGAATATCAAATCCTTGACTACAAATCCCGAAGTGTTTTTTGCGTACAGCCCATGCTCGCTGCCCGAACAGATCTTTGCCCGACCTCTACCGTAAGAGCCTACTGTTACTGGGTTGTCAACTGTACCGCTATCGGCAATATCAAAGTTCAATGAGCCTACAAATGTTCCACCACCTTCAAATAATATTTTGTCACCCGGCTTGAATATCATTGCATTTACTTTGCCAATGCTTTTCCATGCCTTCTCCGGTGATGTGCCAGGCGCCGAATCGTCACCGGAGGGACTTATAAAATAATCAGACCCACCTGCTTTTGGGATAAAAAGCAACAGGACCATACAGAAAGTAGTTAAATGCGACATATGGTTCATAGGAATCTTCTCCAGAATATTGCCTCAAGCGTGAATACTTTTATTTCAGAATCACTTTTCCTGTACCAGTAGTGATTATGCCTGTTTTGTAAACTTTTGCCTGTAAGTCGTTAGGAACAATGAGACCAATTTATCTTTGGTTTAGGGAGCGATCTCAGCTCCTGGTGTCATTTTACTGTTGTATTCTTTTCTTTCAAGTCCTGTTCTTTGTTTAAACTTAGCTCACTTTGCCAAGATTTTCTCACGATAGAAACTACCTGCTGACTCTACTTAGTTTTAATACGACGAATCGGATCAAATCGTCTTGAGCAACTTCGTGCGATTGCCTTGGAAAAAGAGGTTTCAGATGGTTGTAATTGGAAGAAGATTTTGGTATAATGTCGGGAATTAAGGGATAATTGGAAATGTCGGTGAAAAAGTGGCCATTACACAAAAAAGCAAGTCTTTCAAGATCGACCATTTTACTGATTAGTGGTTTTATCGATTCTGAAATTTGAAATACAGAATTGAAAGGAAGGATATTGGTATGAAAATACAAGACTGTAAAGTTCCAAAATGTCGTCGAGGATTTACGCTGATAGAACTCTTAGTGGTAATTGCTATCATTGCGTTACTTATGGCCATATTAATGCCGGCGCTAAATCGGGTGAAAAAACAAGCAAAAGCAATTGCCTGCCAGGCTAGCCTACACCAATGGATCATTATCTGGAAGATGTATACTGATGATAACAACGGCTATTTTCATAGAGGCCTGGGTGGAGAAAGCCAATCTGGCGGTGAGAGGTGGCCGACTGTAATGCGCACACACTACAAAGATCTTAAGATGCGCACCTGTCCGATGGCCGTGAAACCTCTGTCCGAAGGAGGTCTCAGCCCATTTGCAGCCTGGGGAATATTTGACGACGGCAGCTATGGCAGCTATGGTTTCAATGAGTGGCTTTGCAATCGAGTAGTCAGTGCCGGTGGACAGGAAGGGAATTACTGGAGGAGTGTCAATAACAAGCCTGCGCATAATATACCGGTCTTCCTTGATTGTTACTGGTACGATGTGTGGGCGCATTCAATTGACCGACCTCCAGAACACCAGGCCGATACGCATAGCCCGGGTACCAATGAAATACGGCGTGTCTGTCTTAATCGGCACAATGCGGCGGTAAATAGTGTTTTCCTGGACTGGTCTGTCAGGAAAGTCGATCTTAAAGAATTGTGGACACTTAAATGGCATAAAAACTATGACATTTACGGTCCCTGGACCATGGCCGGTGGTGCCCAAAAGGACAACTGGCCGGAATGGATGAGAGGCATGAAAGACTACTAATAATCGGCATGTAATACCGCCTCAAAAAGAATCGGGGCCCATACCGAAGTAATCAGTATAGACCCCGAACTGATGCAAAATCTCCAACTAACCGAAGCTGCCTACAGCCGTGGTCATAGGTTGCTCATCAACCTGCTTAATCTACCAGCTCAACAATACCGTCCTGATGCAGGTCTTCCCTTCAGAGAATAATAATGTTAGTTACCCACAAGAAATCGAATCTCAGGCTGAGATAGCGCCCGGTTGTAGATATTGACTTCGTCAATTACGCCATCGTAAAATCGGTCTGTTTCCTGAGAATTCATAGCTATAGTGAGATTGTGCGTTTGGATATCTATGGATCCTTGATGAGCCACAGTGGCACCTAAGACACCATCAACGTAAGTCTTGAGTTCACTTCCGTCGTAGGTTCCAGCCACATGGTGCCACTCGCCATTAAATGAGCTGTCCACTCTGACGTTCGCCGTGTACCAACCACCATCATAAATAAAGAACTCTATCGTATTGGAAGAAGCGTGCTTGATCGCATAAGTCTGATCGCCTTTGCTCACATAAGGATTGTGCTGGCCGTTACCGGCATCATTCGTATTGACCCATGCTGAAAGCGTAATCTGTTCTGTGATATCAAAGGCAGCATTATTACCGAAATCAACATAATCGTTCACTCCGTCAAATGATAATGCCATGCCGGCTATACCTTCGACAAAGACCGGGCCCACTAAAGTACCATTTAAGCCGTTGCCGGAACCATCTTGAGTATCGTTCTCAAATGAGTAGGAAGCCACCAGATTATCGGTGCCGGGATCAACCGGCTCCGGCAGAGGTTCGGGCTCTACAGGCGGCGACCGATACAGACGAATATCGTCGATAAACACCCGTCCTGAACCACCCGGAACAGGAGCGGCCTTGTTCCCGAAACCAATGGACATCGTATTGACATTGGCAAGGTTCACACCCAAATCTGCAAAATCCTGCAGGAGGATATCCCATTGGGTCCAGTCACTAATCCGTGCTGCGTTCGGATTATCGTTAGTCACCACCGCATTGCCATCCAGAGCAATATACATCGGCTCAGCGGCATTTGCCAAATTGCCTTTGTAAAACAGCGTTAATGTGATAACGTCATCCTGGGTCCAGTCAGCATTCAACGTCCTGGTCACCTCAGAGAGCCCGGCTGTACTGTTGTCGTACGTTAAGGGCACTGACTGATCGCCACCATGTACAATCTCGGTCTCCATGGAAGGCTGGAACAGTTCAGTATGACCTATGGTCGAGCCGTTTACTAACGGATTGTCAAATCCGTCTATCCACGTCTCATACACCAGGTTACTGCCCTCTTCTCCGGCTTCAATGTCGTTGTACGACTCGAAATCATCCACAATAACATAGTTGATTACCGTGAAGCTCCAGACATCGCCTTTCCAAGGACTGTTCGGCTCGGTCTCATTGACCTCATCTACCCGCCAGTAATAAGTCTGGTCCCAATCAAGAGGTGACTCCGGGGGAGTATAGCTTACAGCAGGAAGATCCTGGCTGCCTCGATATATAACTGAAGTATTAGTGATATCGGCATTGTTCACATCGTTGAAATCGGTGCCAAAGTACACTTCGTGCGTAACAGCAGAATTTCCTGACTTCCAGCTAAGAGTAATTTCTCTCGAAACGTCTATAGCTCCATCAGCCGGTTCCGGCGAACCAGCCTCTGCCGATCCTTTCGGTCCGATTCCAGGTTCTTCCCCTTCTAAATATACGGAAATAAAATCCAGCCAAAACGGGACTTCACTGCTGGCACACAATATCTCAAGTTTCACATCATCGATCAAGACTTCTGATAGATAGTTATACTCAGCCCATTCGGTTGTCAACTGAAATTCGGTTGCTCCCCAGGCGCCGATGGAGTTGTCAGTTGCCTTTAACTGTACGGTCAGTGGACGTGGTTCTTCAGCTTTGGCCCAGAAACTGACAGTGTAGTTCTTGTCAAGCTCAACGAGTATGGGGCTATACGCCACAATGAAATACCAGTTGGTGCTTCCTATTGGATCAACTCTTAGGCTTCTGGTTCCGTCAATGTACGTGGATTCATCGATTTCGACGGTGCTGCTTAAACCAGCTTCCCAACCCCAGGTCCACCAATGCATATAATCCTGGTCGTCCAGAATCACTTCATCCTCTTCAAAACTTCCGTTGATCACGAGAGGCGGAGACTCTTCATAGACAGAAACAAAATCCAGCAAGAATGGAACTTCAGAGCCGGCACAGAATAACTCAAGCTTTCCCTCGCCGCTCTCGGCTGGGGATGTCATTGTGTACTCGGCCCACTCGGTCGTCAACTGAAAATCTGTATATCCCCAGCTAACAGAATTATCCGTAGCTTTCACCTGGGCTCCCAGCGGACGGTCTGCTTCAGCTTTGGCCCAGAAGCTGGCAGTATACTCTGTGCCAACCGTGAGCGGAATATAGTCTTGCAGCACAATGAAATGCCAGTTCTCAACTCCTACCGGTTCAATCCGAAGGCTTCTTGCGCCATCAACGGCATCTGTATCGACAATCGTTGCGTTACTGCCTGCACCTTCGGCGGGATTCCATGTAGTCCATTGAAGCCAATCCGGATCGTCAAGGACAGCCTCATCCTCTTCAAAGCTTGGGTTCTGCACTAAATTCACGACTTGCGCTTGAGTTACTAATGGGACAGCAACCAGCACCAAAACAAAAGAACAGAGATAAGTTAATTTCTTGGACATAATGAACCTCCTTCAAAAAAGTTAATATAACAATACTTTGGTTACACACTAAAACACTCATTCCCACAGATACGGGATATGAACTTATCATTGAAATGTTAATTCCTCCTTTTGTGAAGCACACAGTCGCCTTTACGATTAACTCAGTGCCTTACATGATAATTCCTCCTCTATCAAGAAGCTCCAAAGTTCTCATAGGTTAGAAAAGAAAATCGCCACATGCCCGCTTATGCAGACACATGCTTTACTAATATAATTTATACCAAATCAGCCACTTTCCCGTCAAGGAAAATCCCTTGATTATATATTAGCATACGCCGTTGACATAATTGTGGAGAAGTGCACTGGAGCAGGCAATTATATCTCAGGCAGATAGTACTTTGGACTCGGATAGCACTTGGCTCGGTATGGATCTGACAGATGGCAGAATCCTCACCCGGTTGATGCATCCACCGTTCCCACCACTGGAGTCAGATTCTGTAGTCGTTGATGGCCAGCTTAATAGAGTTGCCAGCCCCTTCTATATTTCAAAAAAAAGTTGTGTGATTGATACATTTCTTTTCCTCCGGATACTTAATCCGATTCAACATAGAAAATTATCATAAAATATCGATATTCTCACAAATATTGACATTTATTCGGACTCGATATAGGCAAAATTAACATTTGTGGAGACATTTTGGTGTCATAATGTCACTTGGAAATTAAGGTGTTTTTCTGTTCCTGAATGATGTGACTTTGGGCATAGTTCACGGTTTGAACCTGTTACTGTTTCATTCACCAAAGCAATCCCATTTATGAATTATTCAAAGAAGCCTTTTTGGAGGCATCAGTGCGCTCTGATTGGCAGGTGGGACTGGTCTATGAAACGTTGATAGATTTTTGCTCTTCACAACCAATTTAGTTAATGATGAGTACAAAACCATTCGAACATACCAAGCTCTTGATTGTGGATTTTCCCTTGACGGGGGAGTGGATTTTGTGGTATAAATAGTATTGATTTTGTACCCGTGCATTTGGGTATCTACAGCTTTTAGTTCTTCTGGCGGGCGCAATTCCTGTGTTTTTTCGAATAGAGGAGGAGTAAATATGCTAGGCACAGAGTTAGTTGTAAGTGACTTTGTGTTTCAGAGTGTGTTTTTTTATATTTCACTTAACAATCTGTATTTTTGAAGGAGGATTATTATGTCTAAGAAATTGGTTTGTTTTGTATTTGTGTTAGGTGTAGTTCTGACGAGCACGGCCAGCGCAGCCGAGCCAAATCTTGTCGCTTGGTGGACCTTTGACGGACACGCCCTCGACGTCTCCGGCAACGACCGTCACGGGACACTCCAAGGTAATCCACAATACGTACCCGGCGTCTTCGGGGAAGCCCTGGAATTTCAAGGAAATCCAGATTATGTGACTATAGACGGCTACAAGGGTGTTCTCGGCACGAGCGCTTTTAGCATAACAGCCTGGATCAAAACAGCGAGCACTGCGAATATTGAGCAAATCGTACATTGGGGTGCTCACGTCGGTGGTCAAAGAGTGGAATTCCGGGTCAACAGCACCAGGCTGCGAATATCACACGGTAACGGCAATGTTCAGGGTAACACCGATTTGATCGACGATGAATGGCACCACGTGGCAGTGGCGGTAATAGATAACGCAACAGCTTCAAGCGGAGATGTCACCTTTTACGTGGACGGCGAGGATGACACGATGGAATCAACAGACCCGGATGGGTGGGATATCGTCGCCAACGACACCTTGGATGTAACTATAGGTTGGCGTCCCACACAGCAGGATAGACCTTTTATCGGTACAATTGATGATGTCCGAATCTATAGTAAGGTTCTCGCGCAGGAAGAGGTTCAGCAAATCATGCTATCAGGAGGTGAGCCATATCCATTTGCCTCGAGACCCAAACCGGCTGAAGGTGCTATGATTGAGGATACTTGGGTGAATCTAAGCTGGTCGACGGGAGCTCTTGCAGTTTCACACGATGTGTACCTCGGTGATAATTTTAACGATGTGGACAGCGGAGCTGAAGGCACATTCCAGGGCAACCAGGCCACAACTACTCTTACTCTGGGCTTTCCCGGATTTGCTTATCCGGATGGTCTTGTTCCAGGTACGACATATTACTGGCGAATTGATGAGGTCAATGACACCGAGCCGAACAGCCCATGGAAAGGTAAAATCTGGAGCTTTAGTATTCCCCCTAAGACTGCATACTTTCCCGATCCAGTTGATGGTGCCGAGTCTGTAGATCCGAATGCAGACCTTAACTGGACAGGAGGTTTCGGTGCGAAATTGCACACTGTGTATTTCGGCGACAATTTTGATGATGTTAACAATGCCGAAGGAGGACTTCCCCAGGGAAGTACAACATATACTCCCGGTCCACTTGAATTGGCTAAGACTTACTACTGGCGTGTCGATGAATTCGATGCCGTTGGTACACATAAAGGCAATGTCTGGAGTTTTATTACCGAGGGCGCCGTGGGCAGTCCAGATCCGGCCAATAGTGCTGAGGACGTCACGCAGACGCCTGTTTTGACATGGGTGCCGGGAGTTTTTGCAGATACCCATGAGGTCTATTTCGGTACCGACGCAACTGCTCTGGAGTTTAAAGGCAGCGGAAATCTCGGTGCAGAGAGCTTTGAACCCGGAGAGCTTGGGTGGAATACTACTTACTATTGGCGTATTGATGAGGCCAATAACGCCAACGCCGATAGTCCCTGGACAGGTCCTCTCTGGAGTTTCACCACAGCCAACTTCCTTATCATTGATGATATGGAGAGCTATAATGACCTTGATGAAGGTGAATCCGGGAGCAACAGGATATATCTTGCCTGGATAGACGGATTCGACAATCCGGCTGTAAACGGCTCTATCGTTGGTTACGCCAATGCTCCTTTTGCCGAGCAGACTATCGTTCACAGTGGTAATCAGTCGATGCCCATTGAATACAATAACGCAGTTGGAAAATCCGAGGCGACTTTGACATTAACATCCAATCGTGACTGGACAGTGAATGGTGTCAACACACTGACGATTTGGTTCAGAGGCGAAGCATCCAATGCCGCTGAAAATTTGTATGTTGTTCTTAATGGCAGTGCCGTGGTCAATCATGATAATCCTGATGCGGCACAGGCAACTGCCTGGACCGAATGGACTATCGACCTGACGCGCTTTGCCGACCAGGGTGTGAACCTCGCCAATGTCAATTCGATTACTCTTGGTCTTGGTAACAGGAATAATCCGGTTGCAGGTGGTTCGGGTATGATGTATTTCGATGATGTTCGTCTGTATGCGCCGGTGCCGGAAGCTCCGTAATTGGCAATGAAAATTGCGTGCTTATCTTGCAGATTTTCATCAATTAGTGGCCTATAGTAGTTGATTTCCAATAAGCCACTTGGTTATTGCAAATTTTGAAATATTCTCTTGACGAGAAGACATCTAATTTGGTATAGATAAGTTAGTAAAGCTTGTGCTCGTGTGGCTGGGCTTATGTAACTTTGGTTTCATCGGAGTGAGCGCACTTAAAATATTTTTCGAACAGAGGAGGACGAATTTGTGTGAGGCATGGAGTTTCATTGAGAACTTTGTGTTCGTAAATGAGGTATGTTGCATTTCTGTTAGCAGTTCACAAATTACAAAAAGTCAAGTAGCAGGTGTTTTGGTGTGTGGTCAAAATGTGAATAGTAATTATTTATTGCTTTTTGAAGGAGGTTTATTATGTGTAGAAAAATGATTTACTTAGTTTCTTTTGTTTGTCTGCTGGGTCTGGCTAATAACGCTTCTGCTGAGATTCCCAGGGATCCGAATCTGGTTATATTCTACTCCTATGAAGATGTCGGCATGATCGTCCCCGACGAATCGGGGAGAGGCCACCATGGCACTGTAAACGGCGACATCTCGGAATGTCTCAGCGGCATCAAGTGGTATGGAGCTGCCGAATTCCAGGGAATATGGGGGCCGACAGGCTATAGTTATCTCGATCTGGACAGCCCGAATTATCCTGCTGAAGATATTCCAAGGTCTGCTATTACGCTCGCCGCCTGGGCAAAATGTCGCAACACAGGTCAGCACCACGCCATCATGAGTACCAGAGCATCCGACAACACATGGGTCATGCACCCTCAGATTAATAGTGACGAAACCTTTAGATGGCTCCTTCGTACTTATGGCGGAACTACAATCTTTAATTTGAATGGCGTGGGTTCACATGGGTGGGATGAATGGCTGCATTATACAGGAACATACGACAGTGTGACCGGCAAAGGAGTCCTGTATATCAACGGGGAAGTGTGTGCAAAGATAGATGTACCTCCTGGTCAGCCTATAGCCGATTGGGGGACGGGTGCTCGCGTAGGATATAATATTGACAACGCAAGGCCGTTCACCGGCGTTATGGACGAACTCTATTTGTACACGCGGGCGCTGTCGCAGACTGAAATAAAAGAGTTGATGTTGTCTGATGGTCCGCCATCGGAAAAGGCCTCTCATCCCTGGCCGGCAAATGGCGCTGAGATTGATACTCAAGGAACGGACCTTTTGTGGTTGCCGGGAGCTTACGCGGTCTCAAACAACGTGTACTTCGGCGAGAGCTTTGAGGACGTAAACGATGGCACCGGTGATACGCTCAAAGGCAATCCGACTGAAGCGCAGTTTACTGTCGCTGATCTTGTCTGGGGCACGACATATTACTGGCGGATCGACGGGGTGAATACGGACGATCCCAACAGTCCGTGGAAGGGCAATATCTGGAGCTTTTTGCTTCGCCCCCAGACAGCCTGGAACCCCGACCCGTCTGATGGCGCCAAATGGATCGATCCAAATGCCAACCTTGGCTGGAGCCCAGGTTCGGGTGTAGTTACGCACTCGGTGTACTTCGGCGACAATTTTGACGATGTGAACAATGCTGCCGGG